>CACJBM010000001.1 GCA_902591645.1 uncultured Verrucomicrobiota bacterium
CGAATCATTTTTGGGAGGGTAGTTAAGTTAAGGATAGCTTTAATTTAGCAGATAAGGGATGCGGTTCAATGCGAATTGAGCTTACAGACTATTCATAGTATAAGTATTTTAAGAACTAAGATCATGATCACTATTGCCGGAAAAACAGCCAAATATTTCATTTTATTAAATGTACTCTTCGTTCATTTCATTTTAGCTGAGGACAATTTTAAGATGGATGAAGGATTAGAACTTACCTTATCCGCTTCGGAGCCAGACATATTGAGCCTTAGCAATATTGATGTCGATCATCTTGGCAGAGTATGGGCCTGCGAGGTGGTCAATTATGGGCCGAACCAGGGAAAGAGACCGAAAGGTGACAAGGTCATTATAATGGAAGACAAGGACGGGGACGGAAAGATGGATTCTTATGACACTTTTTATCAGGGTCCGGAAGTGGATGCTGCGATGGGTCTTTGTGTTTTGAGTGATCGTGTCATTGTTTCAGTGACACCGAACATATGGGTATTTTTTGATGACAATGATGATGGCAAGGCTGACCGGAAAGAGCTTCTTTTTTCCGGTGACGGGCGCCCAGTATATGATCACTCCTATCATTCACTTGTTTATGGTCCTGACGGAAAGATGTATTGGAATTTTGGAAACACTGGCAAGAACCTGAAGACTGATGAGGGTAAGATATTAGAGGACATTCATGGAAGGCTCGTCGAGGACAAGGGTAAGCCTTTTTGGGGAGGGATGGTATTTCGGTGTGATCTTGATGGAAAAAATATTGAAATACTGGGTCACAATTTTCGCAATAATTATGAGGTGACTGTGGATTCTTTTGGTTCACTTTGGCAGTCAGACAATGATGATGACGGGAACCGGGCTACTCGTATTAATTTTATTATGGAAGGAGGTAACTTCGGTTACTTGGATGAGATGACTGGGGAAGGGTGGCGCAAGAAAAGGCCAGGCATGCATAAGAATGTTTCTTTGGCTCATTGGCACTTAAATGATCCTGGGGTGGTCCCGAACGTTTTGCAAACAGGGGCCGGTGCACCGACAGGTATTACAGTTTATGAAGGGCGGCTACTTCCCCAAAAATACTGGGATCAGCTCATCCATTGTGAGTCCGGTGTCAATGTCGTAAGGGCCTATCCTGTCAAGGACCATGGTGCCGGTTATCAGGCAGATTCAATTGAAATGATGAAGAGCCTGAAGGATAGATCTTTTAGGCCCGTTGATGTTGCCGTGGCTCCTGACGGGTCCATATTTATTAGTGACTGGTACGATCCAATCATCGGTGGATTAGCGCAGCGGGACATTTCGCGGGGCCGACTTTACAGGATTGCTCCTGAGGGATCCCGGTACGAAATGCCTAAGCTCGGGTACAGTTCTGCTAAGGAATCTGTTAATGCTCTTAAGAATCCAAATTATTGTGTCCGTTATAAGGCATGGAATGCGTTACATAAAATGGGCTCAGAATCTGAAAAGGAATTGATGAAGATGTTTCTTTCAAAGAACCCAAGGCATAGGGCCCGTGCTTTATGGTTATTGGGAAAGAATCCCGGTCGTTCGAAGCATTATGTGGATCTGGCTTCGCAAGACAAGGACCCGGACATTAGAATCATTGCACTTCGTTTGGCCAGGCAGGAAGGAGTTTCTATGATAAGAGTCATTGAAAAAATGGCATCTGATCCATCGGCCAAAGTCAGGCGTGAATGTGCTATTTCCCTTGCGCATTTAAGGGGACCTGAAAAATCAAAATTATGGGCATCTTTGGCAATGAGTCATGAGGCCGGGGACCGGTGGTCCTTGGAGGCTCTTGGCATTGCCGCCTCTGGTGATTGGGATTCTTGCCTCTCCTCGTGGCTTGAGAGAGTCGGTGATGATTGGAACTCAGATTCGGGAAAGGATATTATCTGGCGGAGCCGCGCCAAGGGAACTGCTCGTTTGATTGCCAAGATTCTCAAGGACCCAAAGACTCTTGAACAGGAAAGGCCCCGTTATTTTAGGGCCCTGGACTTTCAATCTAAAGCTGCGAAAGAGGAGGCCCTTTTGGAAATTCTTCAGTGAAGCAACCAATTGAGGTTCGAGTAATTATTCAATGAATCTTAATCATCTGGTAACCAAAGAGTTATAAATCAATTTAGAGTTGATTATTTTTCTTTTTTGCTGAGAATCGTTCGACTGCCTAATTGGCAGTCATCGTTCCTAGGGTATTTCTAAGGACATTAATCTTTAAAATAAATAAATAATGAAACGAGTTATTTGGCTTGAGGGCCTATTTCTTTTTGCGGTGTTTGGTTTTTTTACGACAAATGCTATCGCTGATGAACTTTATTATACGGACTTCGAGGATGATAATGGGGCATTTGTTCAGGAAGCTACGGGCAATAGTCCGATACCGGCTGTCTTTTCTTTTGATCCTCAGCCTTCCGCGAGCAGGTCACCCGGCAATGAGCAGGCATTCCATGCAATCGATGGAAATTTTTCAACGAAGTATCTTAATTTTGCCAAATTGAATACGGGGTTCATTGTGACTCCGTCTTCCGGAGACTCGACCGTTCGCAGTATTTCTTTGGCCACCGCTAATGATTCAGTGGATAGGGACCCTGCCAGTTTTATTTTGTATGGAACAAATGATGCAATTCTCAGCACGGACCATAGCTTGGGAAATAGCGAGGACTGGACCGAAATAGCTTCCGGTGATCTTAGCTTGCCGGATCGCCGTAATGTCCCATGGGAGGACCCGTTTATTTCTGGAACGGTAGTCAATTTCCCTAATGCAAGTGCTTACTCTTCTTACCGGTTGATATTTCCTACCGTCAAAGATGCGGGAACAGCCAGTTCAATGCAAATTGCCGAGGTTCAATTCTTTGACGAAGAAGAAGCAGGCGGAAATTCCATACTCGCTGCGGGTGATCCTATCATACCTATTCATTTAGCGACATCAGCTGGGGACCTGGGGACATGGTCAATGGAAGGCGATGATACTGGCCCAGCCACTAATTTTCTGACTAGCCCTGAAATTGAACTTGAAGGGGCCTGGGGAGTTCGGGTTATTTTTGATCATCGTTACAGCATCGAAGCTGAATGGGACGCTGTAGCACTAGAAGTGTCCATCGATGGTGGAGACTTTGAGTTCATACC
Source organism: uncultured Verrucomicrobiota bacterium (assembly GCA_902591645.1). The sequence goes on from CACJBM010000001.1 coordinate 3,139, forward strand.
AAATAGTTCTTTTACGGTGAATGGATATACTTACAGTGACTTGAAAGGGAATCACGTTTTCAAGGGCGGTGAAGGATTTAATGGTGATTCTGAAGGTTATTCTCAGAGAGAATTTATCACGAGCATCGTCGATCTTGGGGACCTTAACGCGGAAGAAAATGTAGTGATACGTTTTGTGGGAGCCTGGGACGAAGCTGCCCGAGGACCTGGATTGCCAAACTGGGAAATTGATACATTCACTGTTGAGGCGATCTCTGATCCTTCGATTCTGTTGTCTGAGGACTTCGTTGAGGATGATGGGGGATTCATTGAACTTGCTGAAGGAAACTCTCCTATACCCTCTCTTTATAATGAGGACCCAGGGACCTGGTCAATGGAAGGTGATGATCAGGGTCCGGCAACCAATTATATAACGAGTCCGGAAATTGATGTTCCTATTACTGCGGGTATCGAAGTGAGTTTTACGCATCGTTACAGTATCGAAGCTGAATGGGACGGTACCGCTTTACAGTATTCAATTGACGGAGATGAATTTAAGACCGTTCCGACTGACGCTTTCAGTGAGAACGGTTACTCTTTTAGTAACCTCATTGGGAACCATGTTCTTAAGGGAGGGGACGGATTTAATGGAAACTCGGAAGGTTACTTTTCTGGTGATTTCATTACTAGTACCGCAAAGCTTGGAAGTATTGAGGCTGGCAGTAGTCTCAGTATAAGATTTTTGGGAGCCTGGGACTGTGCTGCTCGTGGCGTCGGAATCCCTAACTGGGAAATTAATTCCGTAGTCATTAGGATCCTAGATGATCTCGATGGTGATGGAATGCCTGATTATTATGAGGATGAAAATGATCTGGATAAGACAGTCGATGATTCGGCGGAAGATCCTGATTCAGATGGATTGAAAAATATTGATGAGTTCGTTGCAGGAACTAATCCACAGGAAGCTGATACTGATAATGATGGGCTCTCTGATAATGTTGAGACAGGGACCGGTAACTTCGTTAATGCATCAAATACTGGCACAGATCCTCTGGTCCCGGACACCGATTCGGATGGTCTATTCGATGGAGTGGAAACGAACACGGGTACATTCGTCGATGCTGATGATACAGGAACCGATCCTCACACGGCAGACACTGATGAGGACTCTATCAATGACGGTACCGAAGTCGAAAGGGGTAGTGACCCGCTCGATGGTGAGGATTTCCCTCTACTCTGGATTGTTCGGAATGCGAAATCGAATAACCCTTTGAACTCAATAACAAATACGCGTGACCTCTTTGATGGTGTTGGGTTAGCAGAGCCTGAAAGTGTTACTATTCATGACACTATTAATTTTCGGGACAATGCGAATGGACCCTTTCCGGATCCGAAGCCGTTCCCTCTCTTTGAGGCTCAGGACGTGAACCAGGATGACTTTGCTATAATGGCTACGGGGACACTCTTCATAACTGAACCAGGTATGTATACTTTTGGCTTTAATTCCGATGATGGGGGTGGTTTTTATATTGATGGTCAGCCGGTCGTTGTATTTGATGCCAATAGAGGCTCTGCCACGAGCTTAGGTGCTGTGGACCTTTCTTTCGGAGCGCATGAAATGGAATTTCTTTTCTGGGAACGTGGAGGAGGTGCTCAGTGCCAACTCTTCGTGCATAATGAAAAGGGTGACTTCGTTGGTGATGGATTCAATGTGGCTAACTATCATCTTTTAGAGACCTCTTTTGTGCCTTCCGGCGACAGTGATAATGACGATTTGCCTGATGCTTGGGAGGAGCAGTTCTTTGATAATCTAGAACAGGGCCCGGAAGATGATCCGGACAATGATGGATCGACTAACATGGATGAATTCGAGCGCGGAACGATACCTAATGATCCGGACACGGACGATGATGGACTGAATGACGGGGTCGAAGATGGGAGTGGAACCTTCGTTAGTAGTATGATGACCGGGACTAATCCAAAAATGGCAGATTCCGATGGTGATGGACTACTTGATGGTGTTGAGACAAATACCGGTAACTTTGTTAGTGAGACAGATACCGGTACGAATCCTCACAAGACTGACACTGACGAGGATCTGGTCAGTGATGGAAGAGAGCTCGTTCTTGGAACGGATCCTACAGTTCCTCAGGCCCGGCCCAAGGGCTATGTGCAGGACTTTGATGGGTTCCCTGACGGTACAACCGATTTGGATGATGGTACTGTCATGTATGGCACGGCAGCGAGTGTAGTTGATGGAAGATTACAACTAACGAGAGATGGTCAGGGCCTTGGTTTCTCAAGCTTTACAATCCCGACACTTGAAGGTTCTTCAGGTGGCTGGATAGCAACCTTTGATCTTGAGATTTCTGATGGGCCTGGAGGAAACGATCCGGCGGACGGGTTATCCTTTAATTACGGTAACTTTGATTTAGGTATCCCGGGTTCTGCTGAGGAGGGCATGGCTGCCGTTGATGGGAATGATGCTTCGCCTCTAGTCACTGAGAACTTATCTTTTGAGATTGATACTTGGCGGAACGGGGACCCCGAGCAAGGAGTGAACATTGCCGAGAAGGTAGAAGGTGAGGACATTAATCTAGAGTTTATCAATGGGCGCATACTTGATGATGGAACATCGGTTTCTGGTCCAGTGACTATTGTCTATGATCCAGTGAACGGTGCATCCTTTAAAACAGAAGGCCTGCTCACTAATGCGGATTTCGAGGATGTGCCTTTGACTTTCGTCGGTGATGATTCCTACAATTTTGGAATTTCAGCTCGCGTTGGAGGAGCGAATCAGGACGTCTTCATTGATAACCTAGTCATCAATATAGGTTCGGGTGCTGCGCCTCTCCAGATTACAGAAATAGAAAAGGAAGGTGATGAAATCACATTGATCTGGAATTCCAAGCCGAACAGAGTTTATCTTATAGAGCGCTCTGAGGACATGGAAAATGGTGAAATAGATGCTAACCGCGATGGTAATTTTGGTTTCTGGGAAGAGATTGATGATGGCATTTTGAGTGATGGAGAGTTCACTTCATTCACGGATCAGGTCCCTGAAGGTGCCAAGAAAATTTTCTGGAGAGTCACAGACATGGGAGTCGCTGAATAAGTTTTGGATTGATCTGAGTAAAAAGATAAGAAAAGGTTCGACTTTGACGGCAGTTTTCGTGCTTCATATAGACTAAATGTCTGACATTGAAATTGCGCGTAATGCCAAACTTGAGCCGATCGCTGAGCTTGCTCAGCGGTGCCTTGGATTAGAAAAGGAACAACTGATCCCTTACGGTCACTTCAAAGCTAAGATTGATCCTCAGAGCATTGATGGAGAGCCATCCTCGAAGCTTGTCCTGGTCACGGCGATTTCTCCTACTCCGGCAGGAGAAGGGAAGACTACCACGACCATTGGCCTCGGTGATGGGCTGAGGCTGATCGGTAAGAATGCAACTATTTGCCTTCGTGAACCTAGCCTAGGTCCTTCGTTCGGCATGAAGGGTGGAGCCGCTGGCGGTGGCTATGCTCAGGTCGTGCCGATGGATGAAATTAACCTCCATTTCACAGGAGATTTTCATGCGATCAGTGCTGCGAATAATTTGTTGGCTTCGATCATTGATAATCATTTGCACTGGGGCAATAAGCTGAACATTGATCCTAGAAAAGTGACTTGGAGAAGAGCCCTTGATCTCAATGATAGGGCCCTTCGGCAGATCGTAGTTGGTCTGGGAGGTGCAATAAATGGCCTCACAAGAGAAACTGGATTTGATATCACTGTAGCTTCCGAAGTCATGGCTATTTTCTGTCTTGCTAGCGGGCTCGGAGATTTGAAACGTCGTCTAGGACAGATCGTTGTTGGACAGAACAGCGAAGGAGAAAACGTTCACGCTAGAGAACTTGTGGCAGAAGGATCAATGACGGCACTACTTAAGGATGCGATTCAGCCGAACCTTGTGCAGACTCTCGAAAAGACTCCCGCCTTTGTTCATGGGGGACCATTTGCTAACATTGCTCACGGATGCAATTCGGTTGCGGCGACTAAGCTTGCCATGAAATTATCAGATATTGTAGTGACGGAAGCAGGATTTGGTGCTGATCTTGGAGCAGAAAAGTTTTTCAATATTAAGTGCAGGAAGTCCAACCTAAGACCGGATGCTTCAGTTATTGTGGCGACTATAAGAGCTCTAAAATATCATGGAGGAGTCAAAAGGAGCGATCTGGATGAAGAAAATACAGAAGCCGTCGAACGTGGCTTTGCAAATCTTCGAAGGCACCTTGAAAACGTTTCCAAGTTTGGCGTTCCCACTATCGTTGCTTTGAATGCTTTCACTGCTGACACTGAGGCCGAAACAAAAAAATTCATCGAGCTTTGTGAGGCGGAAGGAGTAAAATGTGTTCTTGCTACGCATTGGGCTAACGGTGGAGAAGGCGCTAAGGATCTTGCTGAGGAAGTCGTTAAGATGCTTGAATCCGAGGATCAGGTTTCCAACTTTGCACCGATCTATCCTGATGACATGTCATTGATAGAGAAGCTACAGACTGTGGCCAGAGAAATATACAGGGCTGATGATGTTGAATTGACTCCTGCTGTGACTAAGAAATTAAAGTCCCTAGATCAGACCGATGTTAGAAATTTTCCGGTATGCATTGCCAAGACGCCCTACAGCTTCAGTGCTGATCAAACTAAGAGAGGCGCTGCGTCTGGATTTAAAATGCCTATCCGTGAAGTTCGAGTGGCTTACGGGGCAGAATTTGTGGTTGCTCTTGCTGGAGAAATTATGACGATGCCTGGTCTTCCTAGGGTACCTGCCAGTGAGAGGATAGATGTGGATGATTCGGGGACACTGACTGGGCTCAGTTAGTGATTAGCTGAGACCTTGGATTCGTTATTTGCTTAACAATTCATTCAGTCCGTTCATGGAATCGTTGATTGTCAGAGGGAACCAAAGGTCCCCTTCTTTATAAATAAGTTTAATCGATTCAAGTTTTTCTAGAGCATCATCAACTTCAAAATCGATTTTCTGATTAATCGTTTCTAGTAACTGATTTTCAGCGATCTCATCTATTTTCTCGGATCGAATTCCTACGTTTCCGAATTTCCAGAGCACGTAATAAGCAATTACCATTTCACGATAGTCTTGTAACTCGGCTTCATTCAGGATCCGCAACAGAACTCCAGAGTTGTTATCTAGGTTCTGAAAGTAGAGGTGCCTTGTCAGATTCAGCTGGTACTTGTCTTTGGTCTTCTTATAAGAAAGAAATCCCTTGATGATATAATAAATGACGGCTGCAGGGATGACCCAGTACTTGATGAATTGTGCCAGTGTAGCAAAGATGGTGACGGCGACCACGAGCCGGACAATCTTGACTATGCTCATAACTAATCCAGAGAGTGCCGGGATGATTATTTTTCCCCGGTCAAAGAGACTCATTTTGACCTGCGTTCCGGGTAGTAAAGTGTGTAAATCTGAATGAGGGATTCCTTTGAAACTTTTCAAGTAGACGTACGAACTGGACTGTCCTTTGGGAAGGTCATCGTGCTCTTTTAAACGGAAGGCAATGATGAGTCTTTGAAAGACCTTAACATCAAATTTTTCCTCTTTAAATAATTTCCACCAGCTCTTCTTGGTCCAGGTTTCTGTTTCATCGCCTCGACCATAAACGTGCAACTCCTCGAAAAGAGAAAAATTAACTTTCATCCTCAGACCAAGGGCCGTCGCATTTTCAACGGCAGTTTCTAGTTCTCTTGTCGGAAGTTTCCGATAATTGGCGTTCTGAAGAATTTTGTTCACCTGCTGGAAGACTTCAGATGAATCTTTTTTTGTATCTTCTTTTAGAATCAAAATAGAATCCGGATCGAGGGGCTGATACAATTTCTGGATCTTGATCTGTTCTGAATGGTATTGAGCGTGTAACGCAGAGGAGAGAAGTTCAAATAATTGTAGTAATTGTTTTCTGTCAGATTCAGTGCATTTATCAAATTCAGGTAAGCACTCCAAGAGCTTGTCTCGGCCAATGGGGATGAAGTGCTCTCCTTTATTCTGCATAAGAAATTATTAAGGAATTTTGTGTATTCTTACACGACTTAAAATGAGAAATGTGAAATGAATTTTAAGAAGATTAATTATTGTAACATGTCAGGAAATTGATTATTCCCCTCTGATCATCTATTAGGTTTTCTTGTTCGAGGGGTGCATTATTCGGAACTTAATGAAAATGAACGAATAATGTTGTTCTTGGGGATTCTTTTTTCTACGATCACAAGAACCTAAACAAAGATGAAAACGAAAAACTCCACGACCCTAACGATAATTTTCTCAATAGCATTGCTAGTAGGCATTGCGATTCCGAGAGCTCATGCCCTAGAACTTCTTAGTTATTGGGACTTTAATGATCCTGGCGATTCCACTTCTGCAGCAGATGTGACGGGAAATTCTCCTGACCTTACCTTTAATGGAGGCGCTGCCTACACGGAAGATGGTGGAGGTCTCAGTGACTCGGCCGGCGATTATGCCTTGGACCTTGGAGGTGTTGTTGATGGTTCCTATGGCCGGACTCTTGAAGGAGAGCATTTAAATTCTGCTTTTGATAATAATGCGATGTCCGTCGCCTTTTGGCAGAACACCACACAAACAGGTAATACGAGTGCGTTCTGGATTACCGCTCCAGACGCTACGGGAAGTCAGCGAGGGTTTCAGGCGCACACTCCCTGGGGCAATGGAACGATCTACTTTGATCAGTCCGGTTGCTGCGGAGCACCTCAAAGACTCACTGTGGGAGGACTGGTTCAACTCAATACTTGGCAGCACTTTGTGTTTCAGCGTGATGCGGACGGGAACATGGAAATTTGGGTCGATGGTGTGCAGGCCGCCGCTCAGGGCGGTGCCGAGCCCTTGGATGCATTCAATGGAGTCATTACAGTGGGAGCTGATTTGAATGGGAACAACAGCATTGCAGGACGCATTGATGATTTTGGAATATTTAATGAAGTGCTAGACGAGGATCAGATAGCGACGTTGGCCGGAGGAGCAAGCCCAATGGCATTGATCGATACGAGTGATGAGGATGAGGACGGACTCCCTGACATTTGGGAAGAAGCGCTCGTCGATAACCTTGATGATTTGAATGGTAATGGTGCTGGTCCTGGACCCGGATCAGGTACCGGAGACTTTGATGGTGACGGGCTAACGGACCTCGATGAGTACGAGGAGACCAAGACGAACCCGATCGTAGCGGACACTGATAAGGATGGACTTCTGGACGGGGTTGAGACCGGAACAGGAACCTACGTAAGTGCGACTAATACCGGAACCGATCCTAAAAACGCAGACTCTGATGGTGATGGGCTTCTGGACGGAGTCGAAACCAATACCGGAACCTTAGTCGATGAGGAGGATACCGGAACGGATCCGAACAATGCTGACACGGATGGGGACAGTTACGGAGACGGTGGTGAGATTGCTGGAGGAACGGATCCTCATGACCCGAACAGCAAAGGGGCAATTCCTTCTCCATTCCTTTACGTGGACTTCGAAGCAGATGCCGAGGACTTAAGTGAAAATGGTTATAACGGAGTCGTGGATGGATTAGTGAGTTTTGATGTTGAGGGGGCCCCTTCCGGGCCAACACCATTGACCGGAGCACACTTCACGGGAGGTCATATTGATTTTCCTGACATCGACATGAATTCAATGATTCGTGATTTTGAGGACGGTAGCTACACCTTCGCGTGCTGGCTCGCTCCAATCGGTTCTGCCGGTGGTCAAGGCTTCATGTGGGGACAGACCAATCAGGGGATCCATAATGGAATCCGTAACGGAGGATTCCTTCACAGTGCGCACTGGGGAGCGGACTGGAACGCTTCGACGGTACTTGAAGCAGAGCAGTGGGTCCATGCTGCGTGGGTCTATGATGGAGCCACGGACACGGCGACGATGTACTTGAACGGAGAGATTGATGGAGGACCACAGGCACAGAGAGCTCCTAACGGTGGTGGAACGTTCCTCTTCGGTGGCCGTAACAACGGTGAAATTCCTTTTGATGGATACGTTGATGATGTGACCATTTGGAGAGAAGCGCTTCCGCAGGGGAATATTATGGCTCTGGCTGAAGGAGCGAGCCCGATCGGGGTCGGTGGACCAGGGGCCTCTTATTCACAAAACTTTGACGGATTTGATGATGGCACTACGGACCTAGAAGACGGCTCAGTCATGACGGGTGCAGCGGCATCAGTGCAGGACGGACGCCTTCAGTTGACCATTGACCAGCAGGGACTCGGCTTTTCGAGTTTCTCGGTCCCGGCACTGCCAGGCTCTTCTCAGGGATTCACAGCGAGCTTCGATTACGAATTGTATGACTCACCAGGCGCCAATGATCCTGCTGATGGTTTCTCTTTCAACTACGGCGACGCACCACTAGGAGATCAGGGACAAGCCGAAGAAGGAATGGCCGGACGCCCGGGCGTGACAGAGAACATCTCTTGGGAAGTTGATACCTGGCGTAACGGTGACGCTGAGCAAGGCGTTAACATCTCTGGTCTTGCCGGAGGAGCGGACCTCGGTCAGCTCGACTTTACTAACGGTGTTATTCTTGAGGATGACTCCAGAAAGACCGGAACCATAGAAATTAGCTGGAACCCAGCTGTTGGAGCTTCCTTCACGACGACCGGTATGACCACTAACGCTGACTTTAGCAACGTGGACACTGGAGCCTTCGTTGCTGATGACGGACATAACTTCATTATTTCGGCCCGTGTAGGCGGGGCTAACGAGGACCTGTTCATTGATAATTTGGTGATCACGGTCGATGGAACTGATGACGCGGACAGGGACGGGTTACCTGATTACTGGGAAGAGAAGTACGGAGTCGATGATCCTGAAGGGGACGATGATGAAGATGGGCTTACCAACATTGAAGAGCTCGAGGCGAGGACCAAGCCAGACACGGCAGATACAGATGAGGACGGAATCAATGATGGAGATGAACTCAACGTCACTGAAACTAATCCTAAAAAAGCTGACTCTGACAATGACGGGCTATTGGACGGGGTAGAGACGAATACCGGAACATTCGTCAGTAAGGACGATACTGGCACGGACCCTAATAATGCGGATACGGATGATGACGGATTCAGAGATAGCATTGAAGTGGCTCAGGGAAGTGATCCCAGTGATAAGAACAGTTTACCTGACGTTCCGGTAATCACTTTGCTAGGGGTAGGAACAGGAGCCCTATTACAGAATGATTTAACGGATCCGGAAAATGACGGTGTTGAGGGTCCGACCGATCCTGGTCCTCCACAGACCGCTGGTACGGACTTCAACTGGATTAGTATCAATGCGAGTGATGAAAATTATTTCTCAGGTCAGGGTGCTGGAAATGAAGGGGCATTTGATCTTTTTGATAATACTACTGGAGGAGGACCTGCTAAGTGGTGCTGTGCAGGTGCTCCGCAATGGATCACTGTGGAATTTGAGGAGCCCGTTTCTATTTCTCATTTCGTCGTTGCTGCCAGTAACGATTCTATATCCCATAACAGGGCCCCGCTTGACTGGGGAATCTATGGGTCTAATGATGGGGAAATCTTTGAGCCAATCTTTGAGCAAAGTGATGATGAGCCGATCTGGAAAGCTGATGAGGAAGTTTATTTATTTAATCTTCCTAGACCATCCGATCCCTACACATTCATCAAATATGATGTGACCAGAACCAATGGAGGTAACCATGAGATTGGAGAACTCGAGTACTTTGGTGAAGTCGGAGCAGGGGCTCTGAATGAGATTGTCGAAATAAATTACGAGAAGGACACCGAAAACATTGAGCTGACCTGGAATTCAAGGCCAGGGAAAACCTATGGCATATTCTATTCTCTGAACCTTGAGGATTTTGATGCTGACGTTGATGATGGTATCATTGGTGAAGAAGGGGAAACGACATCCTATAGCTTTGAAAATCCTGAGCCGGGCGTTCCAAAAATATTTTTCCGCGTCGTGGTAATGGATGAGTAATCGGATCTCTATCCTTTCTGATAAGTATTCAATTTGTTTTCATTAATTAATCTAAATTCAAAGATTAAGGGCATTAGGTTCAATGAGCCTAGTGCCTTTTCTTTAATCTTTTTCTTAGTTGGAACCTTAATTATTAACGGACACGCGGACGGTAAATATCCAGATCAGGTAAGAGAAGTTCAGATAAAGAGTTCAGTGGATGGAACTTTACAAAAGGCTCTATTCTTTGCTCCGGAATCTGAGAGAGAAGTGCCACTTTTAGTTGCTTTGCATACTTGGAGCAGTGGCTGGCAGAACACTTATAATGTTCCGCTTGCGGAAGGTTGCATTGAACGTCAATGGGCATTCATCCATCCTGATTTTCGGGGCCCTAATAAGAGGCCGGACGCTTGCGGATCCGATCTTGCAGTGAGTGACATTATTGATGCTGTTAAATGGGCGAAGGAAAAGACGGGAATTGATACGGACAGGATCTATTTAGCTGGTGCTTCTGGCGGTGGGCACATGGCCTTGCAGATGGCGGGACGGGCCCCTGATATCTGGGCCGGTGTCAGTTCTTGGGTCCCGATCACGGACTGTGCTGCTTGGCACGCTGAGTGTAAGAGGTCCGGGCGCCGTTATTACAAGGACCTTGAAGTTTCATGCAAAGGGAAGCCAGGAGATAATTCTGAAGTGGACCTTGAATATCGTAAACGTTCACCACTCACCTGGCTCAATAGGGCATCTAATGTTCCTTTAGATATTAATGCTGGTATCCGTGATGGGCATGAGGGGAGTGTCCCTATCAGTCACTCTCTAAAAGCATTTAACTTGCTCGCCGAAAGCTCCCTCAAATTAACTCAAGAACAGATCGATTATTTCACCAAAGAATCAAAGGTTCCTGAATCCCTTAAGGGTGCGAACTCTGACTCATCATACGGAAAGGACCGGCAGCCTCTCTGGCGCGGCCAATCAAAGGCCGCTCGTGTTACTATATTTGATGGTGGTCATGAGATGATACCTTCAGCGATTTTTGATTGGTTAGCCAAGCAGAAGAAGCCATAGACTTTTCCAATTAAAGAAGCTATTTTTTAAAGTGTCTGGATAAGTCGATGTCAGAAGAATCTGAAACCCAAAAGAACAAGGACTCAATTTTCCGTTGGGATCGCAGGTGCTGGTATCATTCCATCGTTAATTCTCTAGTCGCTAGTGGGGTAGTGGTTTTAGGTTATAACTTGAACCATGATTATGGTCCTGGACTCTTTATTATGGTTCCTTTCCTCACCGGATTCGTAGTTGCTTTCACTTCGAGGGGCCGAGGAATGCTGGCCATCATGTTGTTAACGTCACTCCTCTGTTCGGTGCTTTTTTTGATCAGTGGGTGGGAGGCCATATTATGCATTCTGGTAACTTTTCCAATTGTCATGATTGCAATGGGTGCGGGAGCCTTTTTTGGATACCGCATTGCGAAAAAATTTATTCACCGCTATGGAAATCACATGGTCGTGCTAATTAGCCTGTCACTCATCACTCTTGTTGGGTGGACTGACCGTGAGGATAGGGAACCGCGACCACTTGAAGTGAGAACTAGTATGAAATTTTATGCTCCTATGAAGGAGGTCTGGAACGTAGTTAGAGAATCGGGTCAGATCGATGGAAATGATTCTTTCTTGAAATTTATTGGTTTGCCCGTGCCTAGGAACTGTGTCCTTTTACCTGATAATCAAAGGGTATGTCACTTTGATGAGGGAAGTATATTGCAGGAGATTACAGAGGAGAATTACGGGAAAAACATTGAGCTTAAAATTATTGATTCTTTTGAAGTCCGAGAATGGTTGGACTTAGACAGTGCCGGTTACCGTTTTGTGCAGCGCTCTGATCATGTTGAGGTTATCAGAACTGACCTTATTAGATCAATTCTTCGGCCGCGTTGGTACTGGCATTGGTTCGAAGAGAAGTGCATCGGAATAGAACATCGTTACGTAATGTCCTCAATGAAGAGAAAAGTGGAAATCAAGTGAGTTTCTTATTTGATCGTGTACGTTTATAAAGAATGAAGTGCAGACAATTAATTATTACTTTTTTACTCATTATCACAGGGTTTTCCCAATTTCTGATAGCTGACGAGCGAGCGGAATCGACTAGAGGATTTAAGAACTGGGATAAGAACGGTGATGGTTATCTAATTCCGAGTGAGGTTCCAGAGGGGCCCAGAGAAAATTTTAGAAACGTCGACAGGAATAAGGACGGAAAAGTGACCCTTGAGGAGCATCTATTGGCTACAGTTGGCCCGGAAGAACCAGAGAAGAGAAAAGTTAGGAAACCTGATTCGGGTCAATTCAAGCGCCACGTGATTCGTCAATCTTGGGACCAAGAGAAGGAAGGGTACGACCGTGAGTATTTTGTGAGTGTTCCAGAAAAAGGGAAATCAAAAATTCCTGTCCTTTTTGTTTTTCATGGTGGTGGCGGTCAGGCCAGCAATATGATTAGAGGATGGGCGAAACGTTTTAGTGACTACCTTGTGGTCTCGCCTCAAGGATATCGAAGGAGCTGGAATATTTCGGACGAAGCAACTAAGGCTCCAGACACTGATTTTTTTAAAGAGATTATAAAAGCCCTCAAAATTAATTATCCAAAAGCTGATCTATCTAGTGTCTCAATGGTTGGTTTTTCTAATGGGGCTGGTTATATCTTTCGCTTACTTATTGAGATAGATGATGAGAACTTGATAAGGAATGTTGTACCAATGGTTTCTTCCATGGAAGAGGGGCAATACCATGATGGATCGTTTTGGCAAAGATCTGATGATCAGAACGGAAATTATGATGTTAAGAAAAAGCCTATAACGAAAAGCTCCATACTGACAGTTCATGGTACTGAGGATAGGGTCGTTCCTTATGCTGGAGGCAAGAGGGGCAGAAATGCAATCCATGTATCAGCGCAGGACACTGCTTTTTATTGGGCTCAACAAAAAGGATTCAAAGGAAAGAAGATTGCAGATAATAAAGGCAAAGAAATTAGTCCCGGTATTTTTTCCTATGCATACAAAGGCACAAACGTTACACACCTCAAGATTCTCGGCGCTGGTCACGGGCTTGGTCCAAAGGGTGAAAAAGTGAATCCGATGATCAATGACTTTATCCGAACTGGAAAAATAAAATCCAGGTATTAGCATTAATAAACTCGTTGATCCGCTATGCTCTTTAGGAATTTATTTGCGTGGTTCAGCGTCGTTTCTTTTCTGTCGTTATTATTTATTGGCGGGAATTTACTGTTCGCTGTTGACCTGGACAAGGAGGCTCAGGATTTCCTTAAAAAACATACACCAAAAATTCTTAAGATTATTTCCGAGGCAGAGAAAAAAAAATATTCTGAAATATTAATTGAGGCAGAACAGAGGATCGAAGAAATACAAGAAGAGTACAATGAGGCCGAGGAAGAAGAGGGTAAGGAATCAGCGCACTGGGTAGCTCGACTCGCTGATAATTTCTCAGCGATGGAGTACCAGATGTGGAAAATAGAAGAAGGGAAAATATCAGAGACTGAGGGAGAGGAAATTATTGGTGAATTGCTCATTGAGCATTTGGAATTCAGGAACAAAATGGATACTGAATTAATTGATCGACTCATTGAAGAAGGAGAAGAGGAAGAGGCTGAATCAATTAAGGAAGAAATTGAGTGGCGTAAGGAGAGTTCTGAAGAGGCTGCTCGTGAGCTCTTTGAGGAGCTCTTCGGTGAGGGTGAAGAAGAAGAGGAAGAGAATGAGGAAGACGAACAGAATGAGGAAGATGGACCTTCCTATGAGGGTCCAGCCACTGGAGGGTTACAAAAGGATGAGGAATTAAAAGGTGTATCCTATGAATACAAAAAACACATTTTCCCAACACTTACTAAATATTGTCTGGATTGTCATGATGCTGAAACGGCTAAGGGGGACATCGATCTTGAGTCGGCACTGAGTAGGCGACCACTAGTACGTGATAGGTCTCTCTGGGAGAACGTTGCTGAACGGATCCGTAATGGTGATATGCCTCCTAAAGATAAGGACCAACCTCATGAAAAGGAACGTCTTAGGCTTCGTAAATGGATTTCAAATGAGGTAGATTCATTTGATTATAGCCAGGTCAAGGCCCCGGGCCATGTCCCCGCTAGGCGCCTTTCCCGCGAAGAATATAATAGGACGATCCGTGATCTGGTCGGTCTTGATCTGCGTCCAGCGGACCAGTTCCCAATGGACTTTACCGGCACGAGTGGATTTTCAAATAGCGCTAACACGCTCTTTCTGCACACTGCTCATCTTGACCGATACATGAGCGCCGCTGAGACGGTCATCGATGCAGCGCAAAAAGACAAATCGGTTTGGGATAGGCTCACTGACAACGGCAATGTGAAGCAATCCTTAAGGCGCTTTGTCCGGTTGGCATTTTGTAGGCCTCCCACCGATAAAGAAATGAATTCTTATTTGAATCATTATCAAACACAGAAAGATAAAGGTAAGAATGATAAGGAGGCGATTGGCACTGTCATGAAAGTGATTCTGGTATCTCCTAACTTCCTATTAAAAGCGGAAGAACTTTCTTCGGTGGGCAAGGATACTAAGGTAACGCAATACGATATGGCATCCAGACTGTCCTATTTTTTGTGGGCTTCGGCCCCTGACCAGGATCTTCTCTCTTTAGCTGAAAAAGATCAGCTCCAGAATGACAAGAGAATTCGAGAGCAGATCTTAAGGATGCTAAAGGATCCGAGGAGCGAATCCCTGGGCCGTATCTTTGCCAGTGAGTGGTTGAGCACGGATGATGTGGGGCCGCGCATCCGCAAGGATCCGATCGATAATCCTTGGTGCACGGAAACGCTTATGGCTGCAATGAGGGAGGAAACATCACTGTTCTTTCATTCTTTGGTGATGGAGAATGGGCCGATCGAGCGTCTGATAGATTCGAATTATACGTTTCTGAATGCGGAATTGGCTGAATATTACAGGGTTCCTGGCATCGAAGGTAATAAGATGCGCCGAGTGAAAATTAATACTAGGCAGCGTGGAGGAATATTAGGACACGCTAGTGTTCTGGCAACGACTTCATTTCCTCACCGGACCAGTCCGGTCCTGAGAGGGACTTGGATCTTAACCACATTACTTGGGACACCACCACCACCACCACCACCAGATGTTCCTGAGATTGAAGTTGGTGGTGGCAGACGGGCAGCTTCGACTCTTCGCGAGAAACTTGAAGTGCACCGCGATTCGAAGCGTTGCGCTGGTTGCCATTCGCAGATTGATCCGCTTGGATTTGCTTTGGAAAATTATTCTGAATTTGGGCGTTGGCGTAATGGTGTTGATAACCGAGGTGAACTGCCGAACGGGGCCCGTTTCCGTGGCCCTCAAGGTTTAAAGAAGGCGCTCATTGATACGCGTCTGGATGATTTGGGTAAGCAGCTCATACGCAAGATGCTTTCATACGCACTGGGCCGACAGCTCGAGTATTATGATGAGGCCGTGGTCAGGGAGATTGCACAGAAGCTCAAAGGTTCTGGATATCCTCTCAAGGATATGGTAATAGAAATTGGCTTAAGTTACCCCTTTACCATCAAAAGAGTGCCGGCCGAATTTTCAAAGAAAACGAAGTCATAGATAAGATGATCAATTCAAACAGAAGGACATTTCTTCGAGGAGTCGGCGCTATGATGGCCCTGCCGACCCTCGAAAGTTTTGGAGCTGACTCATCGAATAAGGCATTCGGTCATCCCAATAACAGACTCGCCTATATTTATTTTCCTAACGGTTCCGCGACCGGTTCCTGGAAACCAAGGAAGGTCAGTGAGGATGGGAAACTACTGCAGTTGAATCAATGGATGGAACCTCTTGAGGACCACCGATCTGATCTTATCATTACTGGTAAGTTGTGGACTCCACGAGGGAACGGCCATGCGGCGGGAACGGCGACCTGGCTCACTGGAGGCTCTTATAATGGGCACAAAAATGATGCGGGCGGTATTTCAGTGGACCAGATAGCGGCTCGTCATTTCGGAAAGGATACTCCGCTCCCATCACTTGAACTGAGCACTGCGGGTCAGGGAAGTTTTTCAGGAAGCTTGCCGAGGAATTGCCTTTCCTGGGTAGATAGGGATGTGCCTGCTGCTCGTGAAACTGTTCCGAGGGCAGTCTTTGATAAGCTCTTCCGCAGGGCTGAAGAGGGGTTTCTTGATAGGAGCGTTATTGATCTGGTCAATGACCAGTCCAAATCGCTAAAGCGTAGGGCCAGTATTGCTGATGGTCGCAAGATTGATGAGTACCTAGATGCGGTCCGTTCCATTGAGAGAAGATTTGAATTTGCCGAAAAAAATAGTCAAAGGATCGCAGCGGATAAGGCTTTAACGGATACACTCTCTAGACCCGATCCTGGGATCCCTTCAGATCATCAGGAGTACGTGCGACAAATGCTTGAACTGATGGCTCTGTCATTCTGGTCAGGTGCCACCAAGGTATCCTCATTCATGTTAGACCACGGTCAGAGTAACCGTTACTTTAATTTTATTTCTGGAGTCAAAGGGACCTGGCATGCTTTATCTCACTGGAAGGATTCCAGTGGTAAGACCGAGGACGATGACGGGATCACTTCGTGGGACGATGTGGGTACCAAGAAACAGATGTATAATGCGGTGACCCGTTGGCACCATGCGCAGTTAGCCTGGTTCCTTAGTAGGCTCAAAGGGCTCAAGGACAGTGATGGTGTCAGTGTCCTTGACCGTTCCATGATAATGTATGGATCAAGTATTGCTGATGGGCACGAACACGCGGAGAGGGACCTTCCTGTCCTGATGGCGGGCGGAGGAGCAGGACTCCTCAGGACCGGGAACTATTTGCGCCCCTCAAGAGACACTTCGATGTCCAGTCTTCATCTTTCCTTATTAGAGAGAATGGGTGTTCCCGTGGATCGTTTTGCTGAGGCTAGAGAAGGCTTGGTAGGTATATAGAATAGAATTTATTCACTATCCACCGACGGCATTTTTCCATTCACCGCTCCTGATCCTCTCTATCAGGATAGCGATGAGGATAACCATTCCAAGAACGATCATTTGAGTCTCACTGCCTAATAGAAGAAGGTTCATGCCGTTCGTTATGACTGCGATAATGAAGGCCCCGATCAATGTTCCAAGTACTTTTCCTTTGCCCCCGAAAAGAGAAGTTCCCCCTACAACGACCGCGGCGATAACCATAAGTTCATAAGTGACTCCATAATTCCCGGCTCCGCTCTGAAGTTGGGAAGCCATAACAATTCCACCGAGTCCGGCCGTGGCTCCGCAAATCGCATAGACAATAAGTTTGATTTTCTTAGGTGAAATTCCCGACATTCGTGAAGCTTCCGCGTTGGCACCGATCGCATAGATGTACCGCCCGAGTTGTGTCTTGTTCATCATGATGTGGGCAAGTGTATAGAGTATAATCATCAGGATAACGCAGTTAGGGATACCATAGCTGAGACCGTTTCCGAGCCATTGGAAGGTTGCCGGAACGTCACTAATTGTCTCGTTATTTGCGATCTTAAAGGCAATGCCTCTGAGTACTTGCATCATAGCGAGAGTTGCTATGAATGGCGGTATCGAGAACTGACTAACCATAATTCCAGTGAAGGCTCCTGACAAAGTGCAGACTAGGACACCCGCTAAAGAGGCAATCAGAAAAACTGAAGTGCCAGCTTCGGCGGCGCCTCCCATTTTCTCAATGATGCTGGCTGCCACGACAGCAGAAAGAGCAATCATACTGCCCACGGACAAATCAATTCCTGCAGTGATGATGACCATAGTCATTCCGATTGCGAGAATCGCGATCACTGCGATTTGGCTGGTGATGTTTCTCAAGTTAACGGGAGTCAGAAATACAGGCCACAGATAGGTCCGGGGTGCTATGAGTGTCGCTTTTTCTCCCCTGATGAGCGTATCATTAACGGCCATGGAGCTGGCTCGGATCACTTCTCTTTGTTCACCTAGAAAAGAGTCAAAGACAGGTAAATTTCTCATCGAAGCGGTAGTCGCTATTAAATCAATTTCTCCTGCTGCTAGGATCGCTTTTTTGATTTGTGGCGTATTCCCGACCGCTTTACCAATGACTTTGATACCTTTAGAATTGAGTCCTTTTCCTAGAGAATCTACAAAATCTTCTCCTGACTTTCCTTTGCCGGCTGCAATGAAAATTCTTATTTCTTTAGGAAAATTTACGGAATCCTGTTCAGTTAGCTTAACTATATCATTGGTTAGCCCCTTGCCGGCCTTCGTTCCTTTAGGGCTCCTCTCCTTGATGGTTAAAATACTAAAAAGAATACAAAGGAGCACAAGCACGGCGGCCATGCCGTATTCGCCAGAGACAAAGCCAATTAACTTCCTGACTATTTTCCCGAACGCTGACATTCTTCTTACAAAGGCCGGGCCCGGAAGGCTTGGCTATTTGCGAGGTCTTAATTGGTTAGGCTGGCGTTATGAGCATCGATAACTTTCTTGAATCCTCTGACCCTCTCAATGCATGACTCTGCTGCCCGAAAATCAATGATAACGACCTTACCGCCCTTTTCACCAAGCGCTTCAATCATGGCCTGTCCAGCGAGTTCTCCTCCCTGGAAATTATCCGTGCCGACGTGGGACACGACTTGAGCGTCTGGAGCCTGTACTCGTACATCAAATGAGAAGACTGGAACATTTGCCTCATTACATTCCTTAACGGAGGTTCCTATTGCTTTCGAATCTTTTGGGTTAACCGCAACAGCAACGACACCCCTAGCGAGAAAATCTTGGATTTGTTTTTTCTGTTTGGAAATGTCCATTTCACAGCCAAGATAAATTAGGTCGTAACCATGCTTGGTAGCTTCATCACGCATGCTTTCTTCAATGACCTTGAAAAATGGATTGGCAATATTCATGCAGGTAGCACCTATCAGGCCACGGGATTTTTTTTCTGATTGGCCGCCTTGAGCCTCTTTCTCCGATTCGCCTTCTTTAGCCTCTTTCTCCGATTCGTTATCGGCTTCAGCTGTTTCCTTGGTATAGAGTGTAGCCGGGATATCAAAGTTAGCGGGGACCTCTTCTCCGCTAAGGTAGGAGACGATGGCTTTGATGGTTTCACGACCGATCTGATCCGGGTGCTGTATCGGATCCGCGTAAATCTTTCCTTCTTTGATAGCTTTTTTTCCTGCCGGCATTCCATCAAAAGCGATCACGGTGACTTGTTCTAGTTTTCCTGCCTTTTCGAGAGCTCCGACAGCACCAAGTCCACTAGGATCATTAATTGCAAAGATACCTCTCATGTCGGGGACTTGCTGTAGAGCATCCTCTGCTGCCTTAAATCCTTTGTCCCTCAATCCATCACCAGGAATTTCTGCGACGATTTCAATTTTTCCAGATTCTCCGCCACCTTGTGCTTCTTTGCCCTTATTCGTTTGTTTGCCGCAGCCGATCAAAGCGATCGAGAAGAGGAAGATAAATAATTGTTGGATGAATCTTTTCATGTCGTGAGTAATGAGTTTAACCTTACATTTATCCTAGAGAGCTGATGATAAAACAAACAAAAAGCGCTCCTAATCCTTCAGCCTATATTAATTAGTTATGAGAATTTCAGTTTATTTTCTTCTTTTTTCTTTGTTTGTAGCCAATTCCTATTGTGAGGAAAACAATATAAAAAAAAGCCAGTGGCATGGATTTGATCGGCAGGACTTTAATTCGGATGGTTTAAAATGTATTTTGGTGATTCCTGACTCCCCAGCAAAGGGTTCACCTTGGGTCTGGCGGGCCCGTTTTTTCGGTCACCAGCCTCAGGCTGATATTGAACTACTGAAGAAAGGTTTTCATATTGCTTATTGTGACGTGGCGGGCCTCTTCGGTAATGAAGTGGCCGTGGACCGGTGGGATCGATTTTATAATATCTTGACCGAGGATCGGGGCCTTTCAAAGAGGCCAGCACTTGAGGGAATGAGTCGAGGAGGCCTTATCATTTACAACTGGGCATCTAAAAACCCTAAAAAAGTTTCATGTATTTATGGTGATGCTCCTGTCTGCAATATTCGTAGCTGGCCCGGAGGCAAGGGGAAAGGAAAAGGAGGTGGCAGAACTTGGAAATCAGCGCTCAAGGCTCATGGCATTACTGATGAAGAATCAGTCAAAGCCGAGGTCAGCCCAATTCATAAACTCAAACCCATTGCCCAGGCTCGTGTCCCCATTCTTCATGTTGTGGGTGCCGCTGATAAGGTCGTTCCGGTAGAGGAGAACAGTGCTATCATTGAGAAGCGGTACCGTGATCTTGGTGGATCGATTAGGGTCATTTCAAAGCCCGGCATCGGGCACCACCCTCATGCTCTGAAGGATCCGAAGCCGATCGTGGACTTTATCCTAAAGCACAGCTTAAAGGATTAGCTTTGCGTTTCTTTCTGACTCCTCTTGAGTTCAGGTAGAAGAACTACCGATGCTAGAAAGATTAATATTGCACTAAAAATAGCAACACCGTCACCGAAGTTGCGGAGAAGAAAGAACCCAATGATTGGAGCGGCGACTCCGCGAAGCCCAGTCGTGAATGTATGAATGGACATATATTCTGCGGTGTGTTCGGGAGGAGCAATCTTAGTTACCCAGAGCATCCAGGCAATACTTCCCCCAGCAAATGCTAGTCCCTGAAGGCCAGTACCAATGGCAATGACCCAGAAAGATTGACCATAGAAAACGACTAGGATTGCTGCGCAGAAGAGTACGTTCAATATGATTCTTAAGAGATAAAAGTTCATTCGATCAAAGAGCCAACCCCAATGATAAGTGAAGGCTATTTTAACTCCCTGAGGGATAATGAAAGTTAATAGAGTGACCTGAAAAGCAGTGAACCCATTCCCGTAATCACTGTTCGCAAAATATTCGGTCCAAATTTTAAGTGCGGTCAGGTTACCGAGTCCCATTAGCATCCAAGAAATGATAAGGGTCCGGAACTGCTTGTCCTTTTTGAGCCACTTGAAAGCAGAGAAAGGGTTAGTGCTTCCTTTTGCTGTTTTAACTTTGGGCATGACCCACATGGCCAAGCCGTTGAGTGACGCGGCGATTGCAAAGACCCAAAGGAGAGGTTTAAAATTGTTAATGTCCGAATCGATCCATTCGCCTGCCTTCCAGGCAAATGCGATTCCAATTAGTCCACGGAAAACAGACGCCGTGGCAACGATTTTGCCCCTCTTAGATTCAGGTAAATTGCCCTGATATATTTGAGTCAGAACAGGAAGGGATAGCATCAGGATAAAAAATCCGAAACCAAGTCCGATCATGTAATGCAGTAGGGAATCTGAAAAAATGGCAGCGAAGGCAATACCGGCCGCGCCTAAAAAATTAAAGATTGCTGCTGCATGAGTGGCCTGGCAATTTAACCGCCTGATCAGTGGCACAACGATGAAAGTGGCGATGAGGCCGGCCTCGGAGATTGCCAGAAGTAATGCCTTTTGCCAGTCACTCGCATCGTAGTATTTGAGTGCTACGAGTCCTGCCAGAGGAACAAAGAGAAACTCGAGTATTCCCATTGGCCCGGCCCGAAGTATTTCAATTAAGAAAGTCTTTTGTGTGGTCTTCGGGTCCGGATTCATTAATAGCGCAGGGCTATTAAACGAACACGTTGCTGACGGAAGTCAAAGGATTCAATAAACTATCATGTAATATCCGACGCTCATGAGCCCTGCATCTACCAAGGCGTGGCTGACCCAGGCCCCGATTAACGTTTTTTGGCGCTGATAGAGTAGGCTCCAGAAAAATCCTCCGACTCCTACGCATGCACTGAAAAAGAGGGCCCAAGGCAGTTCAAAGAACTGCATCATCACGACCACGTGATGGAGGGTGAAGGTGAATGCGGCTAAGAAGTGGGCCATTCTAATTGAAACCACTTCACGCAAATTTCCATAAACGAACCATCTCCAGTAATATTCCTCGAGGAGTGAATGAAAGATACTGATTAAGGCTCCGAATAGAATGAAATGATTAATGATCCCGAGGTCTTTTGATTTTTTCTGAATCAAGGGAGCGGCCTCTTTTACTATATCTCCTATCGGCGTTATCATTAACAAGCCGATCGTGGCGAGGATCGGTAAGCCGATCATTAGTCCGAGAGGCACTGACTTGAGGTGCTCTTTGTAGGATCTGAAATTAATGCGGATGGGCCTCTTTAAGATGAAGAGCGTTGCGATGAGTGGCCAGACTAGAGTAAAAAATTTAACGGATCCATAGAGGACCTGAGCAAAGGGCGAGTCGCCGAGCCAGACAAAGTACCCGAGCGCGGCGATTCCCGGTAAAAACATTGCGGGCAGAAGGATAGCCCACATCTTTCGACGGTTTAGAGGTTCCATTTACCTAAAAGTATAATATGAGTTTGCCCTTTGAGCCTAATTGAAATAATTGCGGTTTATAATCATTCTTATCGATGTTTTCCTTTGTCCCTTTGAAATGCAATTTTTACCTAGGAATGTCTTATATTATTGAGGAATGAATATATTCGATTCGACTAGCTTTTCATTATGTCCCGTTGAATGAATCTTAGAGTCGTGCAATGTTTCGTGAGACGTCCTCGTAGTTCAACGGATAGAACAAGGCTCTCCTAAAGCTTAGATGCAGGTTCGATTCCTGCCGAGGACGCCAGAAAACTGCTCATGAGGATTCTTCATTTTAGCGACATACACTTCTGGAGAATTCAGATAGGACCAGACCCTTATTACCCGAAGAGGTCTCTAGGTTTGTTGAATCTCATTTTTTCTAGAAGGAAACACTTTCCACGATCTCTGGCTGATAAAGCAATCAAAGCAATGCTTCAAGAAGAAGCTGATACGGTTCTTTTTTCTGGTGACCTGACTACGACCTCGTTAGATAGTGAATTTAGGGAGGCTGCCGATGCATTTAGTCCACTCTATGAAAAGTGGGATGATAACTTAATAGTTATCCCTGGTAATCACGATCGTTACACTCCTAAGAGTGTTAAAGCAAAGCTCTACGAGAAGTACTTTCCCCGCGCTTTTGCAGGGTCAGGGGACCGGGTATTTTCAAAGATACTCAGTGATGATGTTTGCGTCATTGGATTTGATTCTTCAAAGCCTTTCATGCTGCGATCGAATGGAGATTTTACTTTGGAATTGAAGGAAGAGCTTGATGCTGAGTTTGAGAAAATTAAGCAATTGCACAAACATATCATCCTGATGGGGCACTTCCCGTATTCTTATCCTTCTGAGGTTCCGTCGAAGTTCCATCATAAACTTCTTGGCGAGGAGTTATTAGCGGAACTCATTTCTAGGCATAATCCAATTGCTTATCTGCACGGACATAAGCATGTGAGATGGTGTTTAAGGGACGCAGTTACACCGGAAACGCTTTGCATTAATGCTGGGCCATCCGGCATGTCATCTAGTGATCCTGATAAGCACGCAGGTTGGATGATTTTTGATGTGACCAAATCTGGCAGCATTAATCAACTCATCAAGGTTCACCTTTCTAAGGATGGAGAACCGGTTCGGGAAACTGTAGATCTGAGTTGAGTACTAGACATCGCAGACTTCTGCTGCGTGCCTCAGTGATTGGATCGGATCTTTCCAAGTCGGAATAAATTCCTGTGCAAGATAGCCCTCATAACCGGTCTCGAGTATGGCCTTTAGAATTGGTGGATAATTGATTTCCTGAGTTTCATCAATCTCACCTCTCCCAGGACACCCCGCAGTATGGTAATGGCCAATAATATCTTTGTATTGTTTGATGCGGCGGATCACGTCCCCATTCATGACTTGTACGTGGTAAACGTCAAATAGGAGCTTGAAGTTCTTTGATCCTACCCCGTTCACGAGCTTAGCACAAAAGTCCACATCATCCCCGAAGTAGCCCGGATGCCCCTTCATCGGGTGCGAGTCGTCACGAGAATTGAGATGTTCTAGGACTAGGGTGATTCCTTTTTTCTCGGCATGAGGCATGACTTTCTTCCAGGTTTCAACGCAAAGGTCTGCAGCCTTATCAGGATTCATATCCTTATAGGTCATTCCAGTGAAAGTGATGACGCTTTTTGTTCCGATGTCAGCAGCAAGATCGATTCCTTTTTTTAAGCCATTAATGACAGTTTCCGTATTTTTAGGATTACAGGGTCCGTTCTTGAAACCGTGCCCACCACTAACAAGTGAAATCTTAAGTCCAAGTTCCTGGACAGCTGGATAGTGCTTGGAGTCTATTCCTTCCATTGCCACAAGGCCAATCTCTTTGCAATGCTTGGCCAATTCCATTGTTGGCATGGGGTTAAAACACCAACCCATGATGGACTGACGGATCCGATTATTTTTGATCCTGAAGGGCTTTTCCTTTTCTTCAGATTGAGCGCCAGATATTGTTGCTGCAGTCGCGGCTGCCGTAGCCATCAGATGTCGGCGAGAGATTATTTTTTTCTGAGATTCCATGATTATTTTTGTAGAGTTTTTTTGAGAGTGTCTAGCGTATTAGGAGTAGAGAGTCTTACTTTATAAAAGTGCTTAGGAGTAGGATGATAGCGAAACTGACAAATGAAATGGCCGTCGATATGACAGTCCAGGTCTTGAGCGTCTGTTTTTCGTCCATTCCAAGGTAACGTGATATCATCCAGAAACCAGAATCATTGACGTGTGAGAATCCGGTCGCTCCGGCGGCAATTGCGCAGGCGACTAGCGCCAGAAAATGTTGAGACATGCCCTCTACGAAACTGACCATGAGTCCGGCCGCCGTCAGCATGGCTACGGTCGCAGATCCCTGCGCTATTCGGACCAGAGTCGCGAAAATGTAGGCGAGGACAATGATGGGAATGCCACTGTTTGAAAAGACTTCTTTCAGGGCGTCAGCTATACCGGTTGCGATTAAGACTCCCTTAAAGACTCCCCCAGCACCGGTGATAAGGATAATAATTCCGGCCGGGCCCAGGGCCTTTGTGGAGATTTCAACTAGGTCATCTTTTGATGTTCCTCGAATGATGCCCAGAAACACAATTGCAAGAAGGGTTGAAATCATCAGTGCGATGACGGGATGACCGAGGAAATGAATGACCTGATTAGTCATTGGCATACTGTTTAGTATTCCTGCAACTTGTGCTCCCCTCTCTGATTTACTGAGTCCTGAATCAAGACCTGAAATTGCACTTTGCTCGACGATAGTTCCTGCGAGAATAAGAATAATGGGAAAGGCAATGAGGGTGGCAATGAGTTTAAAGGATGGAAGGTTTAGTTCCTCGCTATTTTTATCATCAGTGAGTTGAGGGGGTGTCTTAACTTGTACTAAGGTTGCCATTTTTGAGCAGAGGATCGGTCCACAGATGATTGCTGTTGGAAGACCCACTAGAACACCAAAGCCGATCACGTAACCCAGATTCACTTCGAGGAAGTAGGCCACGGCGACCGGGCCCGGTGTCGGTGGTACGAAAGCATGAGTGACTGCCATTCCGGCCACGAGCGGTAGGCCGAAGATGAGGACTGACTTTTTGGTGTCGCGGGCCAGTGCGTAAAGGAGCGGGGCAAGAATAACAAGAGCCACATCGAGAAAGACCGGGACCGAAATTATGAAGCCCGTCAGGAGCATGGCCCATGGAGCCCGTTCCTGACCGAAACGCCGTACCAGAGTATTAGCGAGGGCCTGAGTTCCTCCCGAATGCTCCAGCATTGCGCCGAAGATGGCTCCGATCCCTATGATCGTGGCAATGAAGCCAAGTGCACCTCCCATGCTAGTTACAATGGTCTGACCAATTTCTGTCAGTCCTGCAGCTTTTTCGGGATTAATGAAGGTGGCCCCTACCGAGACGAGGATTGAGACGACAATTAATGCTAGAAATGCCTGAAGCTTGAATCGCAGGATTAAGACTAGAAGAAATGCAATACCGAATACTAATAGAGCGATAAGATTAGTGACAGGGATCGATTCCTGGGCCGCGGCCTGAGCGAGAGTGGAAAACATAAAAATTGGTTCAGTTGTAGGTTTGCCAAAGTGCGGGTGACCGTTACAATGCATCCGCAATGTTTTCTATTTATAGAACTGAGGCCGGCTATACAATCGAAAAGGACAGTTCCTGCGTTTTAGCGGGGGATTTTTGTCTGGATACGCTCTTTACCAGTGAAGATCCTTTAAAATATACCGAATTTCAGTTCGAGTCGGGACAATCCTGTGAATTACCTTCAGGGGCTCTTTTGGCTCCTGTTATTAGTCAGGAAGTGTGGGCAGCGGGGGTCACTTATTATAGGAGCCGGGACGCTCGGATGGAGGAGAGTGAGTCTTCCGGAGGTGATCGATTTTATGACATGGTCTATGACGCTGAGAGGCCCGAACTTTTTTTTAAGGCCACAGCGGACCGTAGCCGGGGACATCTTGACAAGGTTTGTATCAGGTCCGACTCGAGCTGGGACGTTCCTGAGCCGGAACTGACTCTAGCTATTAATTCGAGCGGTAAAGTTTTCGGCTACACGGTCGGTAATGATATGAGTTCAAGATCGATCGAGGGAGAGAACCCTCTGTATCTTCCTCAGGCCAAAGTGTATCGTGGATCATGCGCTCTTGGTCCTTGCCTCGTTGTCGGATCAGGGCCAGGTAAGGAGGCTATAATTTCGGTAAAAATTTCACGATCTGGTGATGTGATTTTTTCAGGTAGTACTGAAGTTTCTCAGATCAAACGTAGCTTCGATGAGCTTGCAGAATTTTTGTTCCGTGATAATGAATTTCCCAATGGTGCTCTTCTTATGACCGGCACTGGTGTCGTTCCTGATTCTGATTTTACTCTCAGTTCAGGTGATCTTATCTCTATTACTATTGATGGAATTGGAACCTTAGAAAACGAAGTCGAATAAAATATCATGAATGGAAATCAACTCATAGGTAATTCAGAGTCCGCCGAAGGCGGCTCCACTTTTAACGCAATCAATCCCGGGACCGGGGACACTCTAGAGCCTGCGTTCCATGAAGCAACTCAGGCCGAGATTGATAAGGCACTCGAACTGGCTAAGGGAGCGGCTCCTTTCCTGCGCAACGCGTCAGGTTCTGACAGGAAACGTCTGCTCGATTCGATTGCTGAGGAAATGGAAGCCGATGCCGAAGCGATTAAGGACCGGGTCGGAGCCGAGACCGGATACCCTCAGCCCAGACTCGATGGTGAATTTGGCCGGACGGTGATGCAGTTGAGGGTCTTTGGGAAGGTCGCGGAGGAAGGTGATTGGGTAGGACCCAGGATCGACACTGCGATCCCTGACAGGGAGCCTTTACCTAAGCCTGACTTGCGTCGGATGCTGGTCCCAGTAGGGCCAGTTGTCATTTTTGGGGCTAGTAACTTCCCTCTCGCTATTTCTGTTGCCGGTGGTGACCCGGCATCGGCGCTGGCCGCCGGTTGTCCGATTGTCACGAAGGGGCATCCTTCTCATCCCGGCTCCTCAGAATTAGTGGCGAGGGCAGTGCTCAGAGGTGTGGAGAAGGCCGGTTTTCCTGAGGGAACTTTCAGTATGCTCCAAGGAGCTACGAATGAGACTGGAAAGGCACTAGTAGAGCATCCTGACACGAGTGCCGTGGCATTTACCGGTTCTCTCCGCGGTGGCCGGGCCCTATTTGACATTGCTGCCGCGCGTCCGAACCCGATCCCAGTTTACGCTGAAATGGGTAGCGTGAATCCACAGTTTGTTTTTCCTGGAAAACTGAATTCAGATCCTGCCCAGTTCGCTGAGTCTCTTTTTGGTTCAGTGACTATGGGCAATGGTCAGTTCTGTACTTGCCCCTCGTTGGTCTTTGTTCCTGAAGGTGAGAGTCTTCAAAAAATGACGGACCGCTATCTAGAACTGGTCGGAGAATCATCCGGAGCCGCGCTTCTTAATCCGGGCATTGCGTCCGCCTTTAGTCAGGGCATTGATCAGTGGCGAGGCATTGACGGCGTGGAGGTCCTCGGTGAAGGATCGCTCGAAGGAACGGCAGTCGGTGCGGGTCCAGTCATTGCCAAAGTCTCATTGGAGGATTTCACGAAGGACCCTGAGCCGTTCATGGATGAGGTGTTTGGTCCTTCAACAATGTTCGTTGTTTGTCCGGACACTGAGGGCTTCTTTGGTGCTTGCAGTGCGTTTGATGGACAGCTCGGTTCATCGGTTCACTGTAATGACGATGAACTTACTGCATCTAAGGATTTGATCGGGCAAATCAGTAAGTTTGCCGGTCGCGTATGCATTAACAGTTTCCCGACAGGGATCGAGGTCTGTGATTCGGTCCATCATGGAGGCCCTTACCCTGCCACGACTGACGCTCAACATACTAGTATCGGTACGGCCGGTATCAGTCGTTGGGGTCGGCCCATCAGTTATCAGGGCACCCCAGACGCACTCCTGCCAGATGAGTTGAAGAATGATAATCCTCTGGGGATGATGAGGCTCGTTGACGGCCAGTGGACCCGGGACCCTGTCGATTAAATAGGCTATTTCATAGACAATTTCACTGAATTCTTTCCATGTTAGGGTTCATGTGTTTTGGTGGATTCACTGAATAGTGTCTGAATCTTTCCCAGATATCCGTTTCCGCGGCCAGCTACGCCCGTCCCAGAAGGACGTAGTTGAAATTGTTCGTGACCAGCTGAGCGCTGGGGACCGTAAGTTTCATGTGGTCGCGCCTCCCGGATCAGGTAAGACCGTAACTGGTCTTTTCTTGTGGGCCGAGGTATTGCGTAGACCTGCTCTGGTCCTTTCCCCTAACTCAGCCATTCAGTCTCAGTGGGCAGCGAGGACTGATCTCTTTGAGGTCAATGGGGCCGATATTCCTTCGGACTTGATTAGTACGGATCCTAAGGACCCTTCCCTCATCACATCACTGACGTACCAGTCAGTGACACTTCCGTCGAGGAACGAGGTAATGCTCAATGATTTTGCCGAGCGAATGTGGATTGATGGTCTCATTGATAAGAATGAAGCAAAGGATCCCACCGAAGCGTTAGTCTGGATTAATGACCTCAAGGAGCGTAACCCAGACTATCATAATAAGCGTCTGTCCTATTATCGGAAGCAGAAGAGGGATGAAATTATTCAGGCCGGTGAACTGAGTGGTCTCCTCCATGAGTCCTCAATGAAAACGCTGGGGCTTCTAAAGGAACGTGGCATTGGGATGATTATTCTGGATGAATGCCATCATCTCCTCAGTCATTGGGGACGTGTCCTTGCCGTGACTCAGCAGTTCCTAGGTGACCCGATTATCGTTGGTCTGACCGCGACTCCTCCTGACGATATGCATAAGGACACGGTCGATTCAAAGCGTTACCGTGAATACTTTGGTCCGGTCGACTATGAGGTTCCTGTCCCGGCCGTGGTCAAGGACGGGTTCCTGGCTCCTTATCAGGACCTAGCTTTTTTAGTTCGTCCCATTGCTGAGGAGCTCCGCTACGTTGCGAGGACCTCGGATCAGTTCACGGAACTGGTTCACGATCTTTGTAATCCGCCCATGAATAAGCAAGGAGAGCCCATCCGTGAACCCTTGGATCACTACGTTCATAGGATCTTAAGTACTCTCGAATTACCGACTGGTAAGGCCGATAACTGGCTCGATTTTCAGAAACGTGCTTCGAGCTTTGCCTGGTCATCAAGATATTTACTGAAGGAACTCGGGAAAACAGTTCCGCCTGGCGTTCCTGAATTCCCGGGCACCGATAATGATGAGGAAGATCCTGCAAAAAAAATCTTGGACATGGAAAGTATTGTTCCTGTCATTTCCTGGTACTTGAGGCATGCACTCAGAGGATCCGCGGACAAGGAACATCATGCCCTTGCCGAAAAAGCCATCAGTAGGCTCAGGATCCTAGGTGTCCAGATTACCGAGACAGGTTTCCAGAACTGTGCGTCTCCTGTTTCCCGCATCCTGATGTACTCAAAGGCAAAGGCAAAGGCCGTCATTTCAATACTGAAGAGGGAGAAAGAGGTGCTGGAGGATTCGATTAGGGCTGTCGTAATTTGCGATTATGAAAGAACTTCGGCCGTGACTAGTGAGATTAGTCATCTCTTGGACGAGGAGGCCGGTGGTGCCGTTGCAGCTTTTAGGGAACTCCTTAATGATGAGGAAACGGATGCTCTTGATCCGATACTTTTGACCGGATCCACGGTCCTCATCGATGATGATCTTAAAGATGTGATCGAGTCAGAGTGCATGAAATGGTTACAAGAGAACAAAAAGAAAGTGACTCTGGAGTGGGCAGAGGATGCTGGATTTCATGTTTTGAAAGGTAAAGGAAAGGACTGGGCTCCGAGGGTGTACGTGCAGATGTTCACTGAACTTTTCCAAAGGGGGATCACTCGTTGCCTTGTCGGGACTAGGGGCCTTCTCGGTGAGGGATGGGACGCGAACAAGATCAATGTACTCATTGACTTAACTTCCGTTACGACCTCAATGTCAGTTAATCAGCTCCGTGGACGTTCTTTTAGGCTCGATTCTGATGTGCCTCACAAAATTGCCAATAATTGGGACGTCGTCTGTATTGCGCCTGAATTTACAAAAGGCATGGACGATTACAAGAGATTCAAGGATAAGCACAAGAGGCTTTACGGGGTCACTGATGATGGGGCTATCGAGAAAGGTGTTGGTCATGTGCACGCCTCCTTCATGGGAATGCGTATCGATGACGTTGAGGAGAGTATGGTGAACCTGAACCGAGACATGCTTGATAGGGTCGGTCTACGTTCTCAATTCTATGAGCTCTGGAAGATTGGAAAGCCCTACCATCCTGAACCCATTAAGGCCGTTGAGATCAAAGCTTCTAGAAAGGGAACGGACAGGGTAGGTTTTCCTCCCGGAAGGATGGGCGATCCGGAATGGACCGAGACGACCCTGACCGAGGTCATCGCCAAGGCCATCATCCGATCCTTATTCGAAGCTGAACTCATTGACGCGTCGAGTTGGTATGAGCTTTATCAGAAACTCCATGTCAGTGAAAGGAACGGTGGCTACATTAGGGTCTTCCTAGAGAAAGCCGATGAGAGGGCATCTGCTATCCTTTCCGAGTCTCTAGCTCAGGTATTTGGTTCGATCGAGGATGCTCGTTACCTGATCGAGAGGGGAGTCGACTTCGAGTATCAAGAGAGTCGATTTCAGGGAACTTGGATCGAGCAAAAGTTACCCAATTTTCTTTCCAATTTTATTATCTTAAAGACCATGAAAACGAAGAGGCGTTTCGAGGTAGTGAGGGTTCATGCTGTTCCAAAGGCACTCGCCACGAAAAAAGAAATAGCACTCATTTTTGAGAAGCACTGGAATAAATTAGTGAGTCCAGGTCAGGTCCTTTACCGGCAAAATAGTCAGACTCAGGTGTTAATGGATAAAGCGACTGAGAATGGGTTAATTGTTAATGATGCGGTACATGAAAAAGAGGTATTTATATGATTTTCAAATTTAGGTATAGTTTAATTTCAGAATAAAAATCTAAAATATTTTTAATTGAAGCGACTTAGTACAAATCTTTTTCTGATCCTGATTAGTTTAGTGGGATCGGATGCAGCCGAGGTCTCCTCAGACATGCTCTTTGCGCATAATATTTTGCCTATGTTTAAGGCCAAGTGCCTAGCGTGCCATGGGGAAGACCCTAAGAAAATTAAGGGTGATTTTGATATGAGAACTTACTCGGGCCTTCTCAGGGGCGGAGAAAGTGAAGAGCCTTCCGTTGTCCCGGGTAAGCCCTTGCAGAGTCCTTTATACATGGCCGTGAAGCGTGATCATGAGGATCAGTGGGAGCCCATGCCGCCAAAAGAAAATGATAAACTCAGTACTGAACAGACTGATCACATCCGAAATTGGATCGAGGGGGGAGCACCATGGCCAGGCCCAGAGCGCCTGTCTAAGTTATTGAAAGAAAAAGATCCATGGTCTGCCGAGGGCAGTGTCAGAGTGAAGACTAGTGGAGGCCTGTCCGAGGCCTGGACTAACCGCAAATATGAAGAATCAAAATTGTGGGCTTACCAACCGATAAGGAAGCCGAAACTAAGGACTAATAATCACCCAGTCGATGCTCTTATCAGAGCCCGTTCGCCTGAGGGTCTAAGTATAGCACTTCCCGCTGAAGCGGTGGCACTGATTCGGCGAGTCACATTTGATCTTACTGGATTACCACCCAAGCCGCGAGAAGTGCAGGCCTTTAAAATCGCTTGGGAAAAAGATAAGGACAGGGCATGGGAGGATTTAATTGACCGATTACTTCTCTCCCCACATTACGGTGAACAGATGGCTAGGCACTGGTTGGACGTGGTGCGCTACGCGGACTCTGCAGGATTCTCTAACGACTATCCACGTCCTCATGCATGGCGTTACCGTGACTATGTAGTGCGTTCATTTAATAATGATAAGCCGTATGATCAGTTCGTGCGCGAGCAGATTGCCGGCGATGAAATTAAACCTAAGGACCCGGACCATATCATAGCGACTGGCTTTCTCAGGATGGGTCCTTGGGAGCACACGGCTATGAGTGTGAAAGCAGTTACTAGGCAGCAATATTTAGATGATGTGGTCAATTCTGTGGGTGTGACTTTTCTTGCCAATGAACTGCGTTGTGCCAAGTGTCATGATCACAAATTTGACCCCATACCGACCCGGGACTATTACCGGATGCAGGCAATCTTCGCTCCAGTAACTTTCTCTGAACGTAAACTTCCATGGCAGGATTTTGAAAATAGAATTGGTATAAAAAAGGACCATGAACGTTACCAGCGTTTAATAAAAGAAGATGGGATCCGCAGTATAACATCATTGCCTGAGGCTGACCGGCCAGTGAGCCAGTTCGATAAGGAATCGGAGAGAGCGGGTCATTCGAAGGTCAATAATAAGCGAAGGCAACAGCTCAATTATCAGCTTAAGCGAGCTAATCCTTCTGTTTTCTCAGTCATTAATGGTGCCCCTGACAAGATTCATATTCTGAAAGGAGGTTCCATTGAATCGCCCCGAGCAGAAGTGGGTCCTGGAGTCTTAAGCTTATTTGAGGGTTCAGAGGAACTTGCTTCATTAACTAATAATAAAAATGGTCGACGCAAAGAGTTAGCACAATGGATTACCAGTAAAGACAATCCACTCACTGCTCGAGTCATAGTGAACCGGATCTGGCAATGGCACTTTGGTAAGGGCTTAGCTGGTAATCCTAATAATTTTGGTGGAACAGGTAAGCTGCCCACGCACCCTGAACTGCTCGACTGGCTAGCTGCGACATTCATTGAGGGTGGCTGGTCAGTAAAGAAAATCCATCGGTACATACTGACATCGGCTACGTACCAACGCAGTGCCTCTCACCCTGACCCTCAGGCCTTGGCAAGATTGGATCCTGAGAATATAAGTTACGCTTCCTTTAAGCCGCGCAAATTAACGGCAGAAGAACTCCGTGATTCTATGTTGGCAGTTTCAGGTGAACTTAATCTGATCCTCGGAGGAATTCCCTCTCACCCCGAGATTAATGAGGAGGTCGCTATGCAGCCACGCCACATCATGGGTTCTGTGGGTCCAGCCTATCAGGCCGATCCTTTACCTTCGCAGAGGAACCGTCGGACCCTTTACGCTGAGCGGATCCGGACATTAGCGGATCCGATGTTGGAAGTCTTTAATAAGCCCGGGCCCGATCTTTCATGTGAAAGGCGAGAAACTGCCACCATTGCCCCTCAGGCATTCACGATGCTCAATAGTCCAATTATTCGGTCCAGGGCACTGGCCTTTGCTGCTCGGTTACAAAAGGAAAGACCCGGAAATATTAACGAACAGGTGCGTCGAGCTTTCCGATTAACTTATCACCGGATGCCTCGTGATTCGGAAATGAAAATGAGCTTAGAATATTTGACGAATTCCGAGAAAGAGCATGAGGCTAATCAACAGGCAAGAGTCGAATTGCCGAAGTACGTGGTTCGCCAGATGGTGGAGGAAATGACTGGCCAGGCATTCTGGTGGGTAGAGGATTTAGACATTTACGCTGGGCCAGATTATGTGCCAGACCTGAAGCCATGGGACGTGGGATCAGATACCCGGGCCCTTGGAGACCTTTGTCTAGTGCTTTTCAATTCGAACGAATTTATATATATTTACTAAAAAATGAATCGGAGGGAATTTTTATATGGAGTCAATGGTGGGTTAGGAGCATTGGCATTCCATTCAATGTTGCGCGCAGAGGAGAAGAGCGGGCCATTAGCTTCAAAGGTTGCGCACTTTCCCAAGGCCAAGGCCAAGCGTTGTATCTTTCTCTACATGGCCGGTGGTCCCAGTCACATTGACACATTTGATCCAAAGCCGAAGCTCAAGGAGCTACATCTTAAGAAGTTTAAACGGCAGAGTAAGTTCCTTTCCGCGATGGGTTCTGGTGAGCGTTATTACGTGCAGAGCCCTTTCAATTTTGTGAGGGCCGGCAAGAGTGGTATTGAAATGTGCGAGCACTGGCAGCACCTGGCCGGGGTCGCTGATGAGCTCTGTGTCTATCGCGGCTGCAAGGCCGAGTCGATCAATCATCCTACTGCCAATTATCATATGAATACTGGTAACAGGTTCGGTGGAGATCCCTCTATCGGTTCCTGGGTAACTTACGGGCTAGGCACAGAGAACGAGAATCTTCCTGGCTACGTGGTCCTGCCCGAGGTGGCCTACCCGCAAGGAGGAGCGGCTAATTGGTCGAATGGATTTTTACCACCGCATTTTCAGGGGACGACTTTCCGTTCGAAAGGTTCACCGATCCTTGACTTGCATCCGCCCAAAGGCATCACTCGTGAGGCTCAACGCAGTGACCTTGACCTGCTGGCCGGGCTCAATTCAATGCATGCTAAGCGGCATCCTAGTCATGAGGAATTGGCCTCTCGCATGGAAAGCTATGAGTTGGCGTATCGCATGCAGATGGAGGTTCCTGGGATCCTTGACTTAGGGAAGGAGAAGCAGTCTACTCGTGAATCTTACGGATTGGATGACCAACGGACCGAGGAATTTGGGAGGAGGCTACTCTTAGCAAGGCGCTTACTTGAAAACGGTGTGCGTTTCGTGCAAGTGTACACGGCTGGTTGGGATTCGCACGATTATATTAACCGTTCTCACCGTGAGCGAATTCGTTCAGTTGATAAGCCCATTGCTTCACTAATTAAGGATCTCAAGGACCGGGGCCTGCTGGATGAAACCTTGATAGTCTGGTGCGGTGAATTTGGCCGAACGCCTGATAACGGTAAGCGTGGAGGAGGAGAGCGCCTCGGACGCGATCATAATAAAAATGCTATGGCTGTCTGGATGGCCGGGGGCGGAGTCAATGCTGGTCACGTGGTCGGTGCCACGGATGAGATTGGAGAAAGTGCTGCCGAAGTCGTTCACCCGATCCGTGATTTGCATGTAACTATTCTTAGGTTATTGGGCCTGGATGACAATAAACTTACTTATTTTCATGGTGGTCGCTTCAAGCAACTCAGTCAGACTGGAGGTGAGGTCATAAGTGAGTTAATGGGCTAGAATTTTAATGAGGGCACTGATTTATTTTGTTCTCAATAATAATTCGATCGGGAGAAAAAATAAATCTAAGCAATCTTCATTGCCTTAAAAATCTCTTTAGGGTTAAGATGCACAGGGCTCATTAGTTGAGCCTTACTCTATCAAGGAATAAATTTTCATGACCCCTTTCCTACTACTCGCACTCGGAATGGCCATTGTCCTGTCATTGGTCATTTGGCTCAAACTTCATCCTTTTCTTGCACTGACCTTTGCCGCGGTCGTGGTTTCTTTTTCGACTCCTCAGGCCTCACTTGATAATTATGCTGAGAATCATACGCGCTCTCAGATTGAGCGTGGTAAGATGACTGAACCAAAGGCTAATCAGTTCAAGGAGGACTTTAAAAAGTTATCACCAATGAAGAGGGTAGTGGAGCAGTTCGGGGGAGGTTGCGCTAAGGTTGGCCTGATCATTGCCTTCGCAGCTCTGATAGGAAAATGCATGCTCGAGTCGGGCGCCGCTTCGAGAGTCGTTCTTTTGGCTCTTTCACTCTTTGGAGAGAAGCGTGCCGGGCTAGCTTTCCTATGTTCAGGATTCGTATTGGCAGTACCGGTCTTCTTTGACACGGTCTTTTATCTGCTCATACCGATCGCGGTTGCAATGGCTCACAGGACCGGCGGTAATTATTTATTTTATGTTCTCTGCATTGTGGCCGGAGGCACGATGGCCCATTCATTGGTTCCACCAACGCCAGGACCACTTTTAGTTGCTGAGGAGATAGGAGTTGATATCGGAGCCATGATGATTGGCGGTCTCGGTATCGGACTCTTTACGGTGACATTTGGTTATCTCTATGCCCGGAGAGCATCACGTAAATTTAAACTGAGTCCTCCCAAAGTTCCTGATACCGTGCATTTTGATACTGATAAGCTGCCATCAGCTATGATGTCATTGCTGCCTGTCCTCTTGCCGGTCATTCTGGTGACCGGAGGTACATTGCATGGAATTATTAAGCCTGACGGATGGGAGATTTTCAAAGTCTTGGGTGAGAAGAATCTGGCCCTTGGAATTTCTGCAATGTTCGCTTTCCTTGTCTTGTACAAGAGCTGTTCCGGGGACAAGGAGAAGTTAAGGAGTTCTTCTTCTGATGCTTTTTCATCCGGTGCAGTCATTGTTATTATTACGGCTGCAGGTGCCGCTTTTGGCGGTGTCTTAAAGCAGACTGATATTGCGACATCGATCGGTTCCATTGAAGGGAGTCAGGCTTTGGCTTTGCCGGTCTGTTTTTTGATCACGGCCCTCGTTCGAACGGCTCAGGGATCAGCTACCGTCGCGATGATAACAGCGGCACCGGTTGCTGCAGCATTTGCTACTCAGAACCTTGGGTTTCACCCCGTGTACCTAGCTCTTGCCGTAGGTTGTGGATCCAAGCCAATCCCATGGATGAATGATTCCGGTTTTTGGGTCGTGACCAAGATGTCAGGAATGCAGGAGTCTCAGACCCTGAGGACCGTGACACCCATGATGTCATTGATGGGTCTTTTCGGTCTAATCGTCACTCTTATCGCCTCATTTATCCTGCCATTTAAATAAAAATGCGTGACTAGCGTTGACCTTCTGGTCGATGAAAGGCAATCATGTTCTTTAATGTCTGAACGAGACCCCGCTACTTTAAGATCTTACCGTTGGTATGGCCCTGACTCTCTCAGAGCCTTTGGTCACCGGTCAAGGGCGCGTCAGTCCGGTCTCGGTGAGAAGGATTTTTTTGGTAAGCCCGTGATCGGGATACTGAACACATGGACCGATCTTAATTCATGCCACATGCATTTTAAGTCGACCGTGGAATCTATTAAAAGAGGTGTTCTCCAGGCCGGGGGACTGCCTATGGAAATTCCAGTCATGTCCTGTGGTGAGAGTTTAACGAAGCCGACATCTATGCTTTATCGGAACTTTTTAGCGATGGAGGCTGAGGAGATGATCCGTGCGAATCCGATCGACTGTGCGGTTCTATTAGGAGGATGTGATAAGTCAACCCCAGCTTTAATTATGGGTGCTATCTCGGCAGGTGTTCCTGCCGTGTACGTTCCTTCGGGTCCAATGATTAAGGGTAACTGGCATGGTCAGGTCCTTGGATCAGGATCGGATGTGTGGGGATACTGGGATGAAAAGAGAGCAGGAAATTTAAGTGAAGAGGAATGGAAGGAAATTGAGGGAGGTATTGCTCGTTCATCGGGACACTGTATGACGATGGGAACTGCATCAACGATGACCGCTCTGGCCGAGGTCATGGGTTTCACGGTCCCGGGAGCCTCTTCGGTCCCGGCCATGGACGCAAATCATCTCCGGTTAGCTGCCGAGGCTGGTCGACTAGCGGTCAATAATGCCTGGGACGGGCCAGATCCGGGAACTTTGGCAACGAGAGAATCTTTTGAAAATGCCATTGCTGTCGATATGGCTCTCGGAGGCTCGACGAATGCTATTGTGCATTTGCTGGCAATGGCCGGTCGGGCAGGCGTTGACTTGGATCTGGATGATTTTGATACAATATCCAAAAAAACACCACTCATTGCTGACCTTCGTCCTTCTGGTCGGTTTTTGATGGAGGACTTTTATTTTGCCGGTGGGCTTTCTGCAGTGCTGAAAAGGATGGAGACGATCCTGCACATGGATGTTCCGACCGTGAACGGGATGACCATCGGTGAGAACGTCAAGGGAGCTAAAGTCTTCAATGATGAGGTTATAAGGACACTCGAGGACCCGGTCTCTGCGGACGGCGGCACTGCTGTCCTGAAGGGCAATTTGGCTCCCAATGGTGCCGTCATTAAACATTCAGCTGCTTCACCTTCACTGTTACAGCACACTGGTCCTGCTATCGTTTTTAACAGTTACAAGGAACTTTCTGAGAGAATAGATGACCCGGAACTTCCGGTCACTGAAGATTCTGTTTTGGTCCTAAGGAACGCGGGTCCGGTAGGGGCTCCAGGGATGCCGGAGTGGGGGATGTTGCCTGTTCCAAAGAAGCTCCTTGAGAAAGGGGTCCGTGACATGGTCAGATTATCTGACGCGAGGATGTCGGGGACAAGTTACGGGACCTGTGTCCTTCATGCGGCTCCGGAATCATCGGTCGGAGGACCATTAGCTGCCGTGATGGACGGGGACAAGATCACCTTGGACCTAGAAAATAGAAGAATTGATTTGGATGTTCCTGAGCAGGAGATTGCACGTCGGATCGAAGATTATGGCTGCAAGGATGAGCGATATCATAGAGGTTATACGAAGCTCTTTATTGATCATGTGACTCAGGCCGATAAGGGATGTGACTTTGATTTTCTTGAGGGCACTGAGGGAACTCCAGAGCCTGAAATTTACTAAGGGTTAACCCTTAATTTGAGATGTTGTTTGTTATAATTTTTAGTGGGGCCTTACTGGCTCTCTTTGTGCTGAGGTTAGTATTCTTTCGTGGTCCCATAGCTGAGCATGTATCCGATCCACCTGAAGGAATCCTGGATATGCATTGCCACACTGCCGGCATTGGTGCAGGTGGAAGCGAGGCTTGGATTTCTGATGAATTACGTAAGAGTTGGAAATTTGGACTATACCTGAAGGTATTTGGTAGTAATGAGGAGGAGGTCAATGAGGAGGGGGACCAGATCCTAATGGAAGTCATTGCTTCTTCGGTCCGTGCTTCGGATCACGTTGATGGTGCCGTCATTCTGGCAATGGATGCTCCTTACACTGATGATGGGGAGATCGATAAGGGATCCGGGGAAGTTTGTGTTCCTAACCGGTTCGTTGGAGAAAAAGTAAAACTGTATCCAGAGCTTCACTTTGGTTCTAGCGTTCATCCGAACCGATCAGATGCGCTTGAAGAGCTGATCTGGTCAAAAGAGAATGGTGCTGTTCTAGTGAAATGGCTGCCAAATATTCAGAATATTGACCCTTCAAATGAACGGTATGTCCCTTATTATCAGAAACTTGTTGATCTTGATATTCCACTTTTAACGCATGTGGGGGATGAGGATTCATTTTCCAAGACGAATAACGCTTTAGGTGACCCTCAATTACTGAAACTTCCTTTGGAAAATGGAGTTAGAGTCATTGCTGCGCACGTAGCAAGCTCAGGTAAGTCTCAGGGCCAGGACAATGTAGAGAGGTTGCTGGAAATGATGGAGGATTTTCCGAACCTCGTTGCTGATCTTTCGACGATCACTCAGATAAACCGTAGAAAATATTTAAAGACCGTTCTCAATGATCAGAGGCTCATTGGTCGTTTGATGTACGGGACCGATTATCCACTCACAAACACTCCGCTAGTCACGCCTTGGCAATACCCTTTGAATTTAACTTTGAGGCAAATGTGGGAGCTGAGTAAGACTCGAAATTCGTGGGACCGTGATGTGAAATTAAAAGCGGCCCTCGGTGTCCGATCTGAGGTCTTCAAAATGAGTAAAGAATATTTAGGGGTCAACTAAGTATTTTTTAAACTCTTTTTATAAAGAGCTTTAGGATGATTGTTCGTTACTGCGATTGGTGTTAAAGTGATGAATGAAAATTTTACTCTTGGTATGGTTCTATTATTTAATTTCTTTCAGTGTTGCACAGTCAGGTACGAGCACTGAGAAAAGGACAAAGGAACTGGATAATTATTGGGCCGAAGTGTCACGTTCAGTTCGTGAAGGTGATTTCCAAGGTTATGAGGCGACATGTCATAAGGAAGGGGTGCTAGTTTCAGGAACCAATAATTCGAGTTATCCTCTTTCAGATGCACTGGTCCGTTGGAAAAAAGATTTTACTGCCACCAAAGAAGGAAAGATTAAAGCGAACGTTGAGTTCAGATTTTCACAGAGGATCAGTGATCCGACCACTGCACATGAGACGGGTATTTTTCTATATTCAAGTGGTGATCCCGGAGCGAATCCCAAGAAGGAGTACATTCACTTTGAGGCACTCCTTGTGAAAAGAAAGGGAAGTTGGAAAATTATAATGGAGTATCAGAAGTCCAAGGCCAGTCAGGCTGAGTGGAACAAACTGGCGGTGAATTGATGGAAAAAATTAAGAAGCATTACATTAATACTCTTGAAGAAATTAAGAGGAAAACCGAGTCATATCTTGACTTTAATTGGAAGATTACAATAATACTTTTTTAATCACCGTTATTCAGATAATAAGACAATGAATGTAGAGATCCTTTATTGAGGAATGTGAAACTATAAGCCCCAGGCCGTCAGTTCGACGGACGAGATCAAGGAGGGGTTTGCAGAAGCGAGCGTTGAAATTATTGAAGGGAGTGGAGGGGTCTTTGAGGTCACCGTTGACGGTTCACTTATTTATTCAAAGAAGGAGACGGGACGGTTTCCAGAGAAGGGAGAATTGATCAGTTTAATGAAATAAAGAGCCGCCCCCTTTCCTTTCATAAATAAACCCCACTTAGAAGGAAGGGGACGGCAAGTCTCAGCAAGTTCCACATAAACTGATGAGATACTAATATAACTACCTGTGAGCGGCAGATATTAGGGAAAAAAAACAAAAAAGTTATTTTTCGCATAACATTGACATAATAAATATCATTTTTTGCAGGTAAATCTCTTATAACTGGCTCATTTTGTGTCTATTCTATAGACTAGATAATTTCCCTACTAATTGAATTGATGCATGTCTATCCAAGGTTCTGAAGAAGATCCGATTGAGTATCCAATCACTTCAGAGATTGATTTACACACTTTTCGTCCCAATGAAGTGAGTTCACTTCTTAGGGAATACATTAAAGAATGCAGGCAGAGGGAGATCCTTGAGATTCGAGTCATCCATGGTAAGGGGACAGGAACTTTGCGTGAAGGGGTGCATCGACTTTTAGATCAAATGCATGACCAAGTTCGAAGTTATCGCTCAGGAAATGAAACGAGTGGAAGTTGGGGAGCAACATTGGTAACGCTCAATAGATTATGATTTAGTCATTAGATAAAACTTGTTACTTAATGATCTATTATTAACAGAACTTATGATCGTCGACAAAGATCCAGACTTTTCCGCATAGTTGTAGATAATTATAATTAGTCGAGCAGATTCATTTTTCAAGCTCCTTGATGGCTGATTTGGTCACCTTGGATAACTGTGAATTTGGCTCTGCGGAGGTAAGTAATTTTTCTAAGGGTTCTTTAAATTGTTTCATATTCTCATCAGCGATGATTCTGATGGCTGCGATTTGAATCTTTTTGGAAGGATTTTCAATGGCATTGG
Organism: uncultured Verrucomicrobiota bacterium; assembly: GCA_902591645.1. The sequence continues at coordinate 44,743 of CACJBM010000001.1, forward strand.
AAATTAGGTCCCTATCTTTTTTTTCCTGCCATCTCGTAGAAGTTAAGAGTGCTATTTTCGAATTTTCTGATAGGGATTCCCATTCTAATTTTGTTTTATTTTCGGATCTTTGAGTGTGCCAAAAGAAAGAGGCAAGTTTAAAAAGATCATTGTCCATTCTCTTTAATGGTTCCGCTTCCAATTTTTCGGGTGATTTTTCAGCGGCTATTGAGTTTTGCTTTTCTGGTTTATTTCCTTTTCCTTCTAAAGGAATAAGTTTCCAGACCTTGCCTTTTCCGTGTAATTGGTAACTCGCATTGACCCAGTCAGTAAAGAAGACGGATCCGTCCTCGGCATGTGCAAAATCCACTGGTCTAAAATTGGCATCTCCTTTAACTATGGTCTTCATAGTTGCGGAGTAGTTTGAGCCCTTCTTGGTCAGTTTGTACTGTTCAATTTGTCCTAGTGCCCAGCTTGATACCCATAAATGTTCACCATAAGGAATCACTGAACAGGCAGCTTCACCAGTCCCGCAAATCATCGGTAGGGTTCCTGGAAGTTCACCGTCCCATGCCTGTAATGGGTTCGTTCCTGGTCTTCCGTACCTGAACTGATAACCGTAATCGCCTCCCGGGACAATCTTGAGGAGTCGGTTCGTTGGTCTTTGGTCAGGATCATTGTCTACGGCAAACATTTCCCCTTCCTTCGTTAAGCAAATTCCAAAGGGATTCCAGAACCCAGTCGCTATTTTTGAGAGGGATCCATCTGAGAGATCATAACTATAAATATTACCGCCTTCTCCACCGCCCTTCAAACTCGTCACTTCTATTGGGCCAGAGTAACTGATAATTTCATAGTCCTTTCCGAGGTTTTCACCGAGTCCAAAATAGAGTTTGGAGTGATCAGAGGTTAAAACTAATCCACAAAGACCGTTGTGAGGATATTTCCCGGGTGTTTTTAGTGTTATCAGGCTCTCTTTTGAATCTACAGTCCCGTCACCATCCTTGTCATCTAGTCGAAATATTTCTGCGCGTGTGGCAATGTAGGTAGAGCCTTTCCCATTTGCTTTGATTGACATTGTATGGGTTCCTCCTTCGTAATAGATGTCAACCTTGTCGGCTTTACCGTCATTGTTCTTATCAGAAAATGCTAGGATCCGGTCATTTTCAGGGCCCTCATAATCATCGGGCCGGAAATGGGTGTGAGACTCTACTACTAGGAGTCGACCTGACTGGTCCAGTGTGCAACCGATCGGGGTAGAGACCATTGAATTATCAGCAAAGAGTTCGAGTCTATAGTTAGGGTCAAGGGACTTAGGTTCTTCTGTAAGTCCAGAAATAGGAAAGCTAAGTACTGCTAATAGAGGTAAGAAATCTTGTAGTTTCATATTTAATTATTTCCGCTTATAGGGTTTGCTCGATAATTGACCCCTTTCTTGAATGAGACTGAATAGTCTGAGAATTTTTTATTTGGCTCAGGATAATCAGTGCTCACAAATTGGGCTCCACTTGAGAGAGCTTTGTCCCTCCTATAAGTATCATTTTTTCTTGCTTCCTGAGTGTCAGAGTCTGCCCTCGTGCGGACCATGAAGCCTGATTTCACTAAGCGTTTGATCTGTGAGTGCGCTCTGATGGGATCATTGAGCTTAAAGAAGGCAGCTCCGGGGTCATTCTCACCGACACTGGCAAATAAGAGTCTTCCTTCCAGTGATGGATTTTTTGCAACATACATGTCGCGGATCTTGCCGCCATTATCGAGTCCAAACATGATCTTTCCTCTAGATTTATCAAGGGAAGGCCATCCTGTTTTAAGGACCGCTTCCCTTAGGGTTTTGAATGTTCCCCTGACAGAGTCCGGAGTAATGATCCGTTCTCTTTTAAATACGCTGAGGATTTCTTTTTCGACCCCTTCAAGTAGCGAACGGGTCAAGGGGACCGGTTTCTTCGCAAGAGGAACGGGGCTCTTATCTTTCATCTCAAGAAGTATGAAGACGGGAACGTGCGAGGGTGTTTTTTCTGACCATGCTTTAATTTCTTTTAATGCGGAGATGAGAGTTGGGGTCGTGGTGAGGTAATCGACTGCCGAGTCATGGAGGACCTTGAATCCTGGTTTCTCCATTTCCTTACTGAACATTACGGGTGCATTGAAACCAAGTAGGTTAGGGGCTTTCCTTCTTGAATAGTGGCCTCCCTTAGGATCAGCGAAAACATCCAATTCAAAGTGACGTACTCCGAGTATCTGTAATTGCTCTGTGAGTGGGCGATGCGTGTATTCAAGGGAATTCTTAAGTCCACGGTTGATAATGCCTATCCTATTAAGATTCTTTGCAGGGAGAGCAATATGGTATGAGTTGTGAGTCCCAATGAGCTGTATCTGATTGATTCTTGTTGATTCTTTATCTTTAGCAAAGGAACAGGTGACCGATATGAAAATCGATAATGCTGCGGTCGTACCAAAATGGGCGAGGACCATAGGTCTATATACTATTTAACCTTAGAGCTTCTTGATCTTAATGTTTCGATAAGAGACAAGGTGCCCGTGGTCCTGAAAACCTATGTGTCCTTCTCTCTTGAAGTCCTTCAATGGGGTCTTGTATTTGTTCTTGGAGCCATCCGGATTCTTATTAGGCTCTGTCCATTTATTAAGATCCATTCCATTAATGACTTCACCATTCATTTCAACGGTGATCATATTATCCTTTGCAGTAATTTTGACTTTATTCCAACCGGTCGTTGCATTATTTTTCTTTGGAGGGACCAGGTCATAGAGAGCGCCTACCGAGTGCTTGTTTGGACCGTTAGGTTTCTCAACTTGAACCTCTATTCCGGTCTGCACGGGGTTCTTAGGGTTATCTGTTCTAAAGAAAATACCACTATTGCCGGTAGTTTTAAATTCTAGTGAAAGAACGAAGTCTCCGAACCTTTCCTTGCTCCATATATCGCCGGTCTTTTTTTGACCTTGGAGTGTACCATCAACGACTTCCCACTTGGAGGCATTGCCGCTGCGGTCCTGCCAACCAGTGAGGTCCTTTCCGTTGAAGAGTGATTTACTATGGTGATCTGCAGAGCTCAGTCCTGAGATTGCAATTAGAGTGATGAGAGTCGAGGTGATTTTTTTCATAGCTTTAGGATTAGAGGGATTATTTTGTGCTTTCTAGGTCCTCGTGTCGAGAATCCTTTTCATTGAAGATGAGGACATAATCACTTGGCCGTTCTATATCTATGCAGGTCTAAGCCAAACTGTGATGAAATGTAAATAGAATTGATTCTGGACATGAACAATCATTATCTTGAACCTTTGTACTCCTATGGATAAATGCACGGACTTAACTCGGCGGACAATGATTTTTTCATCCCCATTAGTATCTGTGCTTTTCTTTTTCTCGGCTCTGATCAGTTTAGCATCCTCTGAGACGCCGCTTATCATTGCTCATCGTGGCGCGTCCGGTGCTGCCCCTGAAAATACAATAGAAGCATTTAACTTAGCGTGGAAGCTTGGAGCTGATGGCATTGAGGGAGATTTCCATCTGACTAATGACGGACATATCGTTGCAATTCACGATGCTGACACAGGCAAGGTTAGTGGGGGGAAGATTAAGCTTGTTGTGAGAAAGTCCAATCTCAAGGAGTTACAGGGCATTGATGTGGGATCATGGAAAGATGAAAAATATTCCGATGCTCGAATTCCCACATTAAAACAAGTAATAGATTCAGTTCCGGACGGTAAAAAATTCTTTGTCGAAATTAAATGTGGAACTGAGATTATGGAACCTTTAATTAAAGAGCTTGATCAAAGAATCAAAGAGCGACCTGAACTGACTAATCAGATCAGCTTCATCGCCTTTGACTATCATGTCATTAAGGCTTGCCGCAAACAGTGGCCTAAGATCGAAGCTAATTTTCTAGAATCTTACAAACAGATTAAGGACACATGGATGCCTCAGCAGAATGTTGTTTTTCAAACTCTTAAAATGTCTTTGGCTAGCGGTCTTGGGACCCAGGCCAATGAAGAGGTAATTGATTCAGGTTTTGTGAAAAGGTTACGTAAAGAAGAACTATCTTTTCATTGCTGGACCATCAATGACATTGAGACAGCGAGGCATTTTAGAGATCTTGGCGTAGACTCTATAACTACAGACTTTCCGAAAAAAATTAGAGATGGGTTGAAGTGATAAGTTCTCTGAAAGTCGTGGTTTCTACAGAGTGGTTGTGTATTAACCTCTATTCTTTTCAAGTATAACCATCATTAAAAGGCCAACAAGAATTCTAGTCTGTTGTTGAGGTGATAATTCACTTAAAGATTCAATTGAAAACTTACCCTCCCAAAGTGCTGGATTTTTCCTGAGTCTCATTACCGCCTTACCTGAACTGTCAGTGACAATATAGGCAGGGTGAGCAACATATCCTGCAAGTAATCCAATAATAGGTATTTCGCCAAAGATTCCGTCTATAAATCTTGTCAAAACAGACTCTTCACTGACATTAAATTCAGTGGCTCCGTCCGAATCACCTGAATAAATCTCGTAGCGAGCTCTCCATAAAGATTTTAATCCTTTTCTTCTAATTCCTCCGAAAGAGTTACCTTGAGCACCCGTAAAATTGTAGGCAGAAGACCAATCAATTACTTTGTTAGCTTGGATGTCACAAAGTTTTTTCTCTTTTGTCTTGTCTGTAAATACTTCGACGTGTTCTTTTAGTTTTAATAGTTTTTGCTTAACGTAAAGGACTGGGGTGCCGTCGCTTTCGGTCACGAAAATTTGAGGCGATATTGCAATGATTTTGGATCGTAAATTTAAAGGGTATTTCATTTTTATTAATGTTAGTAATGAATAGTTATTTTTTTTTATGATCTATTCAAGATTTTTATCATCGCTTCAGTAAATAAAAGACCGATTTTCAGTTGTTAACGAGATTAAGTAAGCCCTTTAATTTTGTGACCCTATAAATATATTTCCCACTATAGTTATCCCATAGTATAGGGGGTGTCGGTGTCTTTGAAAAGTGTTGGTGATAGTTGGGATATTTCTTGGCGGCTACGTTGGGATAGTGATTTTGAGCGTATTCCTCCAGTTTCCTCCAGCCGAAGTTGACTCTGGTGAACAATCCCGACTATCACAAAAGTTAAAAACACTTTATTAAAAGTATTTTAACAACAACAAACACCGATGAACAAACGATCCCTTGCTGGACCATCAATGACATTGAGACAGCGAGGCATTTTAGAGATCTTGGCGTAGACTCTATAACTACAGACTTTCCGAGGAAAATTAGGGATGGGCTGAAGTGAAAAGTTGCTTCCATTTACGCAATGTTCACCAGATTTACTTGTGGGGATTTTCGAACCAGACGACGTTTTCACTTCTTTGCCCAGCAATAAGAATGTCTTTGTCGCCATCGCCATCGAGATCTGTAATCATGGTGTCGTAGGCCATTTGATTTAGGCTTAGAATGTGACGAGTAAATTTTCCGGTACCATCGTTTTCATACCAAGCAGCGAGTTTTGAACCATAACCCACGGTACTGAGATCGATGTCACCGTCCCCGTCAATATCACCAAAATCTGTCGAGTGAGGAAAAGTAATCTTGTCATCGATAATGTGTTGGGTCCAATCCGGGGCCTCGAACCAAACAACACCAACGCCGTGGCCGCGACTAGCGAGAACGTCGATCTTTCCGTCGCCGTTAACGTCTGCCGGGGCCGCATGCGTGGCGCCAGTCTGGTCTCCGGCATCAGGTAAAAATTCTCGACGCCAAGGTTGGGTAGGATCTTCCGGAGCATAAAAGACGGCAAAATAATTACCGTTAGCAAAGGGTTTACCTTTTGCCCCGAGTGTCAAATCGGGACGACCGTCGGCATTGACGTCGCCAAAGTCAAAATAGTGGCTACCACCAGGTGCAGTGCCTTTTGCGATGGGGATGATGGACCAATTAATCGGTGCGCTTTCGGGGAAAGACGGCTTGAGCCAGCAAATTGATCCCGAATAAGGGCCTTTATCGAAAGTGAAGTCGTTGGCAATGAGATCCGGCTTACCATCACGGTTAATATCGAAAGAGCGAATGCAATGGACGCCATGAATTTGATCAGTAATTTGATGCATCTTCCAACTCGTCGTTGTGGCATTCTTACTTGGGCACTCTAACCAAAATAGGCCACGTACATAAGAGCCGACAAAGTCCAGATCGCCGTCTCCGTCAACGTCATGGAGGACACTGTGAATGCACTGATCCTTGCGTTTGGGTTGTTTGGGATCTGCCATAGCCAGCACCTGTTTCTTTTGATAATCCGGACCAAGGTACATGAAGATCTGACCTGCTCCGGAAAAGATAATTTCCTGATCACCGTCATTGTCATAATCGGCGGCCGTGGCAGAGTTGACGTGAGCTCCAGAGAAAATTTCATGCCGGATCCATTTAGCGCCTTCTGCGCCTTTGGTGATCGTGATAGCTGAAATGAAAAGTCCGGTGAGTACTGCGGGGCGGCATGGCAGGAAAGAATTGAGAGTCATTGGAATTTTGTAAATTAGGGTGACTATTTACACCTTAGTTAAAATAGTTCCTTTATGGGCTGGCCATCGAGGATCAATTTGGAGATCTCGGGTGGCAATAGCTCAGGTGAGACACGAAGTTTATCCGCATCGAACATAGTGTGCATTATAGTGGCGAGTAGGTTTTCGGGGCCGTACGGTTCGGAAGCCGGACGGCTACCGGTCCGGTCAGATTTACCGATCGCTTGTCCCATATTCAAGCCGCCACCTGCTAAAAGAAGCGGGGTCAAGTCACCGTGATGATCGGTCCCGGCGTCCTTATTGCGTTTGATTGGTGAGCGGCCCATCTCGCCTGTGATTACTAACAAAATTTGATCGCTCAGACCGCGTTGCTCAATATCATCAAGGAAAGCGGAAACGGCATGATCCATCTGGGCACCTAAAGTGTTCATGCCAACGAGAGTTCCCGGATTATTGGCGCCGTTCCCATGGAAATCCCAGCTCGAATCGACTACGGTCACAAAGCCGCATCCCGCTTCGCACAATCGCCTGGCCAGAAGCATTTCCTTACCGAGGAGATTCGTCCAGCGTTCCTGATCGACTAACTTTTTTTTCCCGTTGAAAAGAAAGTGCTTACCCCCGTTGTGGTAGTCGGACATGTTGAAGAGGTGACTAGTGTCGTACTTTGCTATGGTTTTTGGATCTTCCTTGGACAGATCGAACGCATCGGCTACGCCGCGAAGTAGGAGGTCATATGTCTGGCGTTCGATCTGGCTCATTCCATTCACTTCGCCGCTCCGATCTAGACCGCGCTTTAGATCATCAAGTTCTCCGAGGAGCTGATAACGATCCGTGAAACGGTCCCTCGGCAGGTTCAAGTCGAAGTTACCCAATTGCTCAGGTTTACCGTTACGGATGAAGCCCTTGTAGGCATTGCCGAGGCTCCCTGAAGTAGCGACTGAGGTCTCGATCCTTGGAAGTCCAAACGTTGGGGTTGGTGTTCCGAGCTTCAGGTCGGGCTCTACCGCTTCGGGAACGATTACCGTATTCATAGGTAAGCCGCTTTGGGGATGGAATGGACCAGTGGCGCGGGCGCACAAGGCACTCATCGCTGCTCCTGACGGATGCTTTCCGGTCAGGATAGGCATCGGATTGTGGCTCCCGTCGTTGGTGGCGAACGAACGCACTACGGCCAAGCGGTCCGCGCGTTGAGCCAACTTGGGCAACGTTCCGCCGAACCAGATGCCTGGCAAATTGGTGCGGATTTCACCCGTGCAACTGCGGTTGTCAGAAGCGACATCGATTTTAGGATCGAAGGTTTCGATTTGTGGCGGCCCGCCTTGAAGGAACAGAAAGACGATCGATTTTTTCTTGAATAGATTCTTGTCCAGTGCAGCCTGTGACTCGGCGGCCCGGAGTCCCGGCATCGTTAAGCCAGCTAGGCTACCGATGCGTAGAAAGTCACGACGACCGAAGGAGGAGGGGCTATTAGCGAATCGGCTGTCAGTGATGGTTAACATCGACTAGCCGCCTTGATCGTTCACTTTCTTGGCCTCTCTGAGGATTTTGTGAATGTTTATTTTCTACTGGAATTTTTATCCAAAAAGTTCAGTAATTGCTTCGGCTTTGACCAACTCACGGGGCTGATTCAAATGATTATAAACTATCGAAGTAGGATCGATTCCAAAGGCATGATAAATCGTCGCTAACAACTGTGTTGGATGGACTGGATCCTCTACAGGAGCTGAACCAGTCTTATCTGATTTACCGTGAACATTACCGCGCTTAATTCCTGCACCTGCAATCAGGCCAGTGTAGCAATAAGGCCAGTGATCACGCCCGTCGGCACTGTTTCCGTTACCGGACGTACTGACTCCTTTTTGAGGGCTACGACCAAATTCACCGACGGCTACGACGAGCGTGTCATCGAGCATTCCTCGTTCATCCAGATCTGAAATGAGTCCTGACAGCCCATTGTCCAGCATTGGTCCAGACTGATTCTTCATCCTCTTGGTCAGATCTTTATGATGGTCCCATGAGTGATTATCAGAGTTAGCTACTTTCGGCCATATCACTTCTACGACTTTAGTTCCTGCCTCAACGAGTCTTCTTGCGAGTAGGCAACTGTCACCGAATGAAGTGTTGCCATACTTTTCTCTGGTTTTGAGTTGCTCTTGATCTAGAGCAAAAGCTTCACGAGCTTTTCCTGAGATGATTAGGTTGAGGGCCTGATCGTAATACTCATTGAGCTTATAATCCTTAACGGCTTCTTCGACCTTATTCATTTTCTTTGAGATTGTTTCTCTTAAGGAGGCGCGTCTCTGAAGTCGAGTTGCAAAAACATCAGGCCTTAACTGAAGGTCATCAATTTTGATTTTGGTCATTTTCTGCATGTCCATGTCTCCACCGCTAGGGTAGAGCGTGTATGGATCAAAGGATCTTCCCAAGAATCCTCCCGTTCCTCCCTTTCCAACGACATTCGATTCCTGTAATGGACGAGGAAGCATAACGAATGGGAGCATCGGTTCGGTCTGTGGCTTGAGTCGAATGATGTTAGAACCAAAGTTAGGGAAGTCCTTAGGTGAAGGTGGTTCTAGCTGACCAGAAGGGGACACTTTGTCTGTCGTGTATCCGGTCATCATCTGATAAATTGCAGCGGTATGGTTGAAGAGTCCGTTCGGCTCGTAACTGACTGCACGCATGAGGGTGAACTTGTCATTAATCTTTGCAAGTTCTGGGAGTATTTCAGTGAAATGAACACCCGGTATCTTTGTTGGAATTGTGTTGAAAGCTGATCTTACATTATCAGGAACGTCCTTCTTAGGATCCCATAGGTCCAAGTGACTCGGTCCGCCCTGAAGGTAAACCATGATGATAGACTTGGCTTTTCCCCAACCAGGTGATGAGCTTTGGTTTGCTTTAGCTTTGAGTTCAAGCATTGAACTTAGGGTTAGGCCAATCATTCCTCCTCCCCCGACTCGGAGAAAGTCTCTCCTTGAGGGTTTGAGGTGCTTGTCGCAAAGATCTTTTCCTGGGTCACCTAGTATTCTAAACATCGTCTCTATTTGTTAACGGTTCTGGTTTCTTAAGTATAATTATATGACTGCTAGTCTTTTTGTAAATCATTGATTTTCATGAAGGGATCAACATTTGGTAATTTTTTTAATTCAGCTGTCTTTTTAGCGGTTAAATAAGAATGCAGGGGTATTAATAATGGCCCAAGCAATGTCCTGCGCGGCAGTTAGCCTTTTTTGACTTTTTTGTTGTTCACTCAGTGCTGCGTCCTTCCGTAACTGAGCAAGTTTATAGTCTTCTGGAATTGGTTTTTCAGCTTCTTTGATGTCCGCTTCCAGTTCAGCTATCTTGGGGTCAGTTGGGCGAGGCTTTTTAGCATTTGCGAGGGCCTCATTTAATTTTTTCAGGTCCCCGTTATTTTCTTTATAATATTTAGTGATCTCGGCAACTTCGGCCTCGGTCCGTTCGTTCTCGACCTTGGCAATGATCGAGGTGACATTTCCTGGTAGCCCAAAGTTAATTGGTTTGGGTGAAGAGGTCACAGAGACTCTGAAACGTCCAAGCGAATAGTTATTTCCTTTGTACCTTTGATCGAGGTCGAACCTGAGAAGTCTTCTTCCCTCGGCCTTGGGCTGATCTTTGACTTCAAAAATGGCGGTGTGTGGCTTATTCATTTGAGGAGAGATTGCCCAACCATTTCCGTTATCACCTCTTTGCCCATCGATGGCTGTATTGACAGCATAACCGTCCTGACTGAAATCCGCTTTTGCATTTTCCAAGGCAAACTTTTCCAGTTTTGGAGTTTCTGCCCTATTGACGCGTAACGCGTCAACGTAGACGACGTTCTTATCATCGATTGGATCGAATCTGAGCGAAGTTAGCTCACTGTCTGTCTGGAAAAAGAAACGGTAATTTTGCCACCCCTTCTTTCCTCTGGGAAGGGTAAGTCTTGTGGATCTTTCCTCAGAAATGTTATTGTCTTTTTTGGTGGTCCAGAAGAATTGAACGTGGGCCTTTCCTTGTCCTGGAAACTCAGCCTTAAGATCGACCATGAATGTTCCTGCCGGAGCGTTCAGTGCAGTAGTTACTGAAGGGTCGTTCCCTTTACTGTTAATTTTAAGGACCCCTTTCTCGACTGAAACTTCTGCCTGATTGGGCTTTTCCCAGCCATCAGTACTCTGGTCGAACGTCCACAGTTTGATGACTTTCCAGTCCTCTTTCTTCTGAACAGCGGAACCGTGGATTTCAAATTCTGTGAGGACAAAGTTTCCGTCACTACCGGCCCTTCCTGGTCCTCCCTTAGGTAATCTGCTATCAGGTATTGCTTCGATTCTGACGCCTGTGATATTTTGGGTCGCTGTCGTGGCGAAGATCCTGTAATTGCCGATCCCGTTCTTTCCAGAAGCAAAGATGGAACTGTCATTCTCAAGTTCGAGCTTTGATCCGTTCGTCGAGTTAAAGCCTATAGGATTAATGACTTCCCAGGAAGAGTCCGTTGAGCTGGCCTTGGCCCATGCGGATACTTTTTGAGGGATAGTTTGCTCAAAATCTTTGACTGCCTTATCAGCTGCTGCGACGCGTTCGGCCTGTTCTTTGTTGAGCTTTTCTTCACGCGCGGCCATTTCCTCACGGTACTTAGTGAGCGCTGACTTAGCTGCACCAATAGCATCATCTCTTTCCTTTGTGGCCTTATCCGTTTCGGCTTTGAGGTTTGATTCACGTTCATTGACCCTTGAAACAATGTTTGCATGGTCCTTATCAATGTCATTCATCAGGGAAAGGCTCGCGGCAAGCTCCTCATTATTTGCCGGGCGTGATAGGAGGCGAAGAAAAATCTGGTTAATGACTTTCTTATCGTCCTCGGATTCTTTCACGAGTTTTGGGAGTACATTATTTGGATCACTGATGGCATTTCCAACGGTCGGTCCTGAGACGAGAGCCATAATTGGTCCGAGTTGAAGGCCACTACTGCGCTCGCATTCGCAGGCGCTTTCTCGGACCGGTCTTCCAGCATTATCTAAGAATCCATCAGGTAACTTAATGCCAACGTCAGGGAGCTGTGAGGCTCGCGTCCCTTCAGGAACACCAGGAAATTTTGGCTGCGCTCCTAGAGAAGCGTAAATGGTGTCGTAAAGGACCTCGGCTGGTAAACGTTTGGCTTTTCCGTGTGAAAAGTTGGTGCCGTCATCATTGTTCCATTTGTTAGTTTCAATGGAGAGCTGATACGTTCTTGATTTACAGATCAAACCTAGCACGTGTTGAATATTAAATTTACTACTGATAAATTCCTTTTCCAGATATTCTAGAAGCTCCGGATTACTTGGTGGGTTTCCAGCACGAATATCATCGAGAGGTTCTATGATTCCTGTTCCGAGCATGTATCCCCAGAGCCGGTTCACGTAACTCGAAGCAAAGTACTGGTTCCCTGGAGCAGTGATCCAGTCAGCCAGTTCGGCTCTTCTTGTTTCTTTTTTTGGTTTTGTGGTATCTCTTCCAGCCAAATAAGGGAAAGACGGTGCAGACACTTCTTTGGTCCTGTCGTGGATGACTTCCCCATCTTTTTTGTCGGAAATGAGCTCGTAAAGAGGCTTAGCGCCTTCGACTGCGGTGCCTCCAATATTGTTCTTACCTGAAGCCGGGTCCCTTTGCAGATCGACTTGAGCAAAGTACGCAGCTAACTCATAATACTGGTCCTGAGTCCATCTCTCGAAGGGATGGTCATGGCACTTATTGCAATTGAATCGGGTCGCCAGGAAAAGGTGAGTGGTATTTTCCATTAGCGCGTCAGGCTCACGAAGTATCTTATAATATGAGGCAGCTGGGTTCGTTTTGTTTGAACCAGTGGACGTGATGATTTCACGGACAAACTGATCGTAGGGCTTATTGTTTTGAACCTGCATCCTGATCCACTGACGGAGCCCCTTCGCTCCTTCCTGACCAAGGAACTTTCGGTTCACCTGCAATAGGTCGGCCCATTTGTTTGTCCAATGATCAATGTATTCTTCGGATCCGATGAGGCGATCAATGAGAGCGTCCCGTTTTTGTTTTTGATCTGTTTTATCAGATACAAAGTCCTGTATGGTTTGGGCCGAAGGGGGCAGTCCGGTAATGTCCAGATATACTCTTCTCACAAATTCATAATCATCACATAGGCCAGAAGGGAGTATCTTCATGCGTTCCCATTTCGATGCGGCCAATTCATCGATTTTGTTATTTGCCGGCGGATTCTGCCAAACGAAACCACTCCGATCTCCCATGACTGTGACTGTAGTCGCAGTATAATTTCCCTCGTAACGGATAAGTATAGGCGCTTCTCCTCTTCGGATAGTATTAATTAGCGAATGACTTTCTTTTTCCGGCTCGGCCACTTCGGTGTTTCCACTTTGCACGAAGGCATCCCTAGTAACGTCTCGCTTGATCCCGTCACTATAAGTGGCGACGACCCGGATCTGTTGTTTGGTTCCAATTGTCTGAACTACTGGATTCTTGGGGAACACTTCGATCCCTTTAACTTTAGGGGTTGAGAGGTCGAGCTTGGCTCCACTTGCGATCCAACTCTTTACAATGTTGTAATAGTTTGAATTAATTTTAGTGACTTGCCCCCCTTCGTGAGGGACGGCTCCAGTCGCTTTCAGCAGTAATAGGCTTGAGTCCGGAGCAGCAACATTGACGCGCCTGCCGCCCAGGTCATCAGTGAAAGCTCGAATATCATAGATTGGATCGTATCCTCTCAATGAGAGTTTGAACCCATTCTTTCCGTCCTTCGAACCGTGGCACGTGCCTGCGTTACAGCCCATCCTTGAGATGACGGGCATAATGTCTCTCACGTAGTCTGGTTTGAATTCATTTGCCTGGCCTTGGACTTTCACTGAGAGACTGACCGTTTTTCCTTTGAGTTCGAAATTAATTTTGGATTCTCCATCTTTTAAAGGCTCAACAAAACCTGAATCATTTATTTTTGCGGAATCCCCTTCGATGGTAACTTTAGCTAGCCTTGTCACATCAACGCTGTCCCCGCTCAATAGCTTCGCGGTGGCAATGATTTGGGCATTGGCAAAAGGAGAACCGAGCTGAATCTCTGTCGGATTCAATGAGAGAGAATCAATTTCTAATAAATTTTCCTCGGCATTCAGCCCACAGGTTAAAATGAACGAGAGGATTGTTCCCGTGCAGATTATATTTTTCAGTGCTGTCATAAATTAGAGTGGTGTGTGAAATTTAAAGTTCAGGGCTCTATGAGCTTCTATATATAAGCTTGTCTACTGGTTTATTGGTACAGGGACAAATTCAGTGATCTTCTGTCCGTTCGTAGTGTCAAAAATTCTCACATGCCCATCAGATCCGGCAGCAGCGATTTGGGTTCCTGCCGGATTAAATTTCACTGAATAGATTCCTGATGGGATTGAATCAATGGTGGCAATGGTTTTGATGCCGTTCTTGAAATAGTTGTTGAGCTTATCGCGTTCACCACCGTTGCGGTTCTGGACAGGCTTTTTAATGATTCCATCGATGTCACCCGGGACCTTGTAGTCTGGATCTATACTGTAAATATGAAGGTATCCGTTACCGTTCAGGCTACTTCCAGCTGCTATGATTTTCCCGTCCTTGCTCCAGTCCACGGCAAATATCCGTCCCTTTAGTGGAGGGAGGTTCCATAGCTGGTTCGAATCGTCTCCAATTTCACGCTTTTTCACACGCTGAGTTCGATAAATTTTTGGAACCCCGTCAGCTCCTCCAAATAATATTTCATCTCTGGCAGGATGCCTTGTTACGGATAAGATCCCACCTTTTAGGGCCTTCGGAGTGATTGAAGTAATGTTATCTATGAACCTTTGCTCGTCGACTTTGGTCAGTTTTGCTGACATGTCTCTTCCGACTGAAACAAGATAATCGCTTTTCATGGAAAATACGGTGTCAATAACCCAGTTATTATGGCTTCCCATGAACAGTACCTGCTTTCCGCTCTTTGCATCGATTGCTCTGACCGTAGTGTCTGAACATCCGAACGCGATGAGTTTGCCGTCCGGTGACCAGCTCCCACCGTAAACAGTGTCATAAGTTACAGGAACTGATAAGCTTAGCTTCTTTGTCGCTACGTCCCACACTTGTACTTCGCCCATCCTCGCGGGCAGTCCTCCTGTCACGGCAATCTTTTTGCCGTCCGGTGAGAATGAGATTGATTCGATCCTCTCAGACAAACCGACTAGCCTCGATTCCATTGCTGATCCGTCAGACTTATGAATCAGGACTTCATGAAATCCTGAAACAGCCAACAATGAACCGTCCGGCGAAAAGTCTAAGGCGCTGATCACTGGTGGCTGAACGTATTCTGGTGGATTTTCTGCAGTGTATCTTTGTTTGGCTCCTTCGGGCGTATCGTCTTTCGCTCCTTCTGTGATCCATTTTTTAATTAAATCGATTTCTGTTTCATGCAATGGATCAGCTTTCTGAGGCATTTCAGCTTCACCGTCCTCTGGTGTAATTAGATCAACGATATAACTCTTTTCAAGATTGCTCGGAACGATGGCCGGGTCACCGCTGTCACCTCCCGAAATGAGCTTATCAAAGTCAGTCATGATGTACTTGCCTTTTGCCTTGGAGGGCTGGTGGCATCCCTGACAGTTGGCCTGAAAGATTGGTCTAATGTCTTTGTAATAGCTGACAGCTTTATTGGCCGGCTCCTCTTCTTTACCTTTTACTAGTTGGGTGAACATTATCAGGCTCAGTAAAGGGAAAGCTTTGCGAGTAAAAAGGAGCGGATTCATTTTGGTAAGTTTAAGAGATTTGGTCTCTCCATTCAAGTTACAGAAGTGCCCGTTTTTGCCTGCGTTCCAAAAAGGGGTGTATTATAACAGATATGAATATTATAGCTGTTCCACAATAGAATAAAGGCCCAAATAAGTGATGTTCGCTAAAAAATAAGGCCGCAAAAATCATCCCATACACTGGTTCCAGATTATAAGCGAGGTGAATAGTGAAGACGCTCAGCCGCTTTAATAGCTCTATGTATTGGGCATAAGCGTAAACTGTGCAGAAGCAGACCAATAAGAGCATCCAACCAATGTCCTGGTACGAGGGGATCAGATTTGGCATGTTCTTTTTCCATAGTGCGGTCAGAAGGATCCCTACCGCAGCGATTAGAGTAGCCCCTATCATCTGGTAAAGGGCAATGGTGTAATGATTATATTTTTTGGTGAATCGACTATTAAAAATTGAAAACAGAGTGCCAATCCCCGCCGAAAAAATTGCGATTAAAAGACCGCTCAGATAATTAAAATCACTTCCGACTATCAGTGCTATTGCAGCAATCATGATTCCTCCGAGCCCGAATTCGTATGCGCGGAAAGAACGTTTCTTTACTAAAATAGGTTCTAGTATTGCAGTCCAGAGTGAAGTCGTTGCCATTCCAATCATGCAAACTGAAACGTTGGCAATTTTAACCGCTAAAAAAAATAGAGTCCAATGGGTCCCGAGCAAGAGTCCGTTTGCGAGCATTTGCATTTGCCCCTTTTTTGACCCTGCGCCGGGCGCCTTTATTATTCTGATCAATATAGCCAGAATGATTCCGGCGGTCCCTACACGGTAAAAAACGAGGACCGAACTCTCTAGTTGGATTAACTCACCGAGTATTGCGGTGAATCCCCAAAGGATGACAACAAAATGAAGTTTTGCATAATCGCGGCTCACTTCGTTTTATTGATAAGTATTAATGACACAAAAGCCGCAGACGATGACTGACTGCGGCTTTTGGATTGATGAACTATTTTACTGGTAATTTATGACCAGCCATGCGAGTCGCGGACCTGAATCATAGTGTCGAGGATAGTGTTCCAAGTGTCCACCTCTTCAAGCATCGCGTTAGGGAACATGCAACCGTCCCAGCAAATATGCTCAATGCCTCTTTCCTGAGCATCTTTGAGCCAGTAACCGGAGGCCTTCACGATATCAAGCTTGCCGTTCGGATCGTCTGCGGGGCAATGCTTTCCTGTCTTGTCATGCGTCCCGGCCCCGTGCACGGTCCCGTCGTTCTGAGCGACATGAAAATCAATTGTCCATGGGCGGAGCTTGTCGGTCATTGTTTCGTAAGCGGCCCAGAACTCTTCGTCACTATAGTTCTCACTCACTAATGCATGGTCAGGAGCGTTATAACCTAGCAGATATAAATAAGTGTGTGCCAGGTCTGCTTGGAATCCAAGAGAGTCAGGCATTCCAACACCTTCGAGTATGTCCAGCATGTCTTTCCAGCTATGCATTCCTGCCCAGCAGATTTCACCTTCGGCGGCGAGCCTTTCACCGCTGTCTGCAGCGATCTTTGCAGCTTCTTGGAAAGTTTCGATGATTGTCGCAGTATTGGCAGGAGGATTTTCGGCCCATTTCTCGACTCCGAACTCAGCGGAATCGATACGTATGACTCCATGCTTACGGACCCCGTGCTCATTGAAAACGCCTGCGATTCTGCAAGCCATTTTAACGGCATCAAGGAACTTGGCGCGTTGTTCTGCGTCTCCCATAGCCGAATCTCCGACAGTACCGGGCCAAATAGGAGCCACGAGTGAGCCCACATCAAAGCCCTTACCTTGAATCAAGTCGGCGATCGCCTTGAGATCATCGTTACTGGCTTCAGGGTCCGTGTGCGGTAAGAAAAGAAAATAGTCAATGCCATCAAATTTGGTTCCATTGACTTCTGCGGCTGCTGTCAATTCAAGCATGCGCTCGAGACTAATTGGTGGTTCTTGTCCCTCATCGTCACCTTTACCGACGAGTCCGGGCCACATTGCGTTATGAAGTTTTGGGTTGCTCATAGTTTATTTAAAATTGCTTATTAACTTAGTACTTAATTTTTATGGAAATCGACGGTAAGGGCAAGCGTCTAATAAGCATGAGACAAATTTATTCTTCTTAAATGAGATAGTTAATATTAATGAAGTAATTAACTTAATCGATTAATCTCATATCTCGATTGCCTTTTCTAGGCTAGTGAGGAGCTGAGAGAGGATCTTTTCATTAGTGATTTTATTTCCTTCTGATGTGACAACATAAATAGTGTCAATCGCAGCGCCGCGAGTCGTTGTGATGCGCGCATGAGTCACTTCGAGTTCAATTTTCGCGATCGAAGAGAGTATGTTGTGAAGTAATCCGATCCGGTCCAGTGCCTGAATTTCAATGAGCGTATGATTCTCATCGGCCTGATTGTTTATGTAGACTCTTTGGGGGAACTGATTGGCAAGTTCATGCCAGTCGAGGAGATCCTTGTCGGCTTCCTTGATAAGATCATCGTAAGAGAAGTCCTTATCGTTTAGGCCGGAAATTAGAAGCCTCTCAATGTTCTTTTTCTTATTTGAGGAGGTAATTGGTTCGAACTTTGTGGAGCATACACGAAATATGTCAAACACGACGCCATCTCCTCTGGCAAAGAATTCAGCTGAAATGATGTTAACTTTTTGCGCAGCTAATGCACCCGTCAGGGAAGATGCCAGCTTGTGCTGGTCTTGCCATATGACACTGAATTCACTGCATCCTTGCTGCGCGATCTCACGCCAATGCAGTACCGGATTTGATGTGTTATTCGAACTTGCCCAGCCCTTAAAGTAGTCAACTAGAAGTTTAATGTGACGTGCGATATGGGAAGCCTCATTGCGAATGAAATACCTAGTAGGCATTTCATTGAAATGATCCATTGCCGTGCTTTCATGGCTTCTAGGCAACTGCTCAATTACTCTTTGAAGTAATTCATCTTTCGCCTCTTTGCGTTTTTTGGAAAAAGCTTTCGCATCTTCAAGGTACTCACGCGTCTCAAGATATAAAAAGCGCAGAGGAGCCTCTTTAGTGTCAGTCCATGAATTCAGATCGGTTCCCCGAGAGTCGGCATAGGTGAGTAGCATCAGATAATCGAGCCACCGCTTGGATCCAACTATCTGAGCAAATTGGATAATTGTGTTGGGGTCATCAATGTTTTTAGTGTTTGCTGTTCTCCAGAGTTCGAGGTGAGAATTTACTAGGAACAGGAGGAGTTGACGCCTCTTGGTTTTTAGGGAGAACCGACGCGCAACGTTCTGAGCAAGAGTGGCGCTCGCGTCTTCATGTTTAGATGTGTTCATTGCTCTTCCTGTGTCGTGGAGGAGGACCGCAAGATAGAGTACGAACGGATCTTCAATTTCCTGATAAATTACCTTGTAGAGACTCTTGCGCTGATCCTCACTTTCTAATATTAACTTGTCCAGTTCTTCAGTGACTCTTAGGGTATGTTCGTCAGCAGAATATCTGTGAAAGAACTCATGTTGTACTAGGTTAGTCAGGGCGCCGAATTCTGGTAAGTATCTCCCTAGAACTCCTGAACTGTGCATTTCGCGAAGGGCCCTACTCACATCACCTTTACGGGAAAGTATCGCTTCGAAAGTGTCCCTGTTAGCGTCACTGTATCTGAACGCTCTATTGATCATTTTCCAGTTACGTTTAATGAGATCAGAGAGTTCCGGAGCCAGACGTAAGTGCCGTACCTGGGCATGCTGAAAAATTCCGATTAAACGGTCCGGATCTTTTTGGAAAACTTTCTTGGATTTAGGGTATATCCGATTGTTTTTTGCGACGAACCCATCGAAGTGTTCGACTTTGAATTTTCTTCTTGCCAGGAAACCGATGATTGGTTTTTTGTTTTCTGACTCTCTTTGCTGGAGATAAAATCGGTCTCCAATTTCTTTTGCCTGTAAGAAAAGATTATTACTGTGGGTATAATAATCTCTCATGAATCCTTCGATTTTACGTAAGATTCCCCTTTGCTTATAACCTAGGTTCTTCGCTACCTCCCCCTGCAGTTGCAGAGTCAGTATGTCCGTTGATCTTTTTTGGATATAGTGCATCTCGTTACGCACTCTGAGCAGGAATTCGTACGCGTTTCGAATTTGTCTATAGGCTCGAGGAGAGAGCATTTTTGCTTCAACTAGGTCCTTGATGTTGGTGCTCTTGCGCTTCACATAATTGATCCAAATAAGATTGTGATAATCTCTCAGTCCTCCGCAACCCTCCTTGATATGAGGTTCCTGAAGGAATGGGGTCCCGCTCCACTTAATGTGCCTCAGTCTGATGTCCTCTAACCGTATTTTTAGATAATCCACACCGTGACCTTTGATGCAGTTCTTATAAAAATCATTTAGCATCGACTGGTACAGAGATTCGTCACCGAAGAGCATTCTCGATTCAATTATGGAGGACTTGGTTCGGTTATCGGAATTGGCTTCGATTATTGTTTCTTTAATGGATCGGACCGCGTGCCCGACCTTGAATCCACAGTCGTAGAGCATATAAAGGACGCTCTCTATCATTTCGGCGGCTTCTTTTGGTAAGCCCTTCGCACCTTTTGGGTGAAGGAAAAGGAGATCCACATCACTGCATGGGTTAAGCTTTCCGCGTCCGAACCCGCCGATTGCTACGAGGGTCACTTCTGGGGATTTTCCTTCAGATGAATCTGTAGCATCCATGTAAAGGTGCTTCAGAAGAATTTCAATCAGGTCAGCTCTTCTTTTGGTGACTCTTCTGCCCGAGCCTCCGCTCCGATGATATAATAAAATCCTATGTTCCTCAGTTTTAAGAAATCTTCGGTAAAGTTCGAGCTTGTCCTTACGACTAAGCTTGGCGGTTTTCTTGCGGTCTAGCCTCTGTTTGGCGTGAGCGCTGAGACTCTGGAGCTGAGCTTTGCCCATTTTATCCGGTTTCCGGTCCTTCTTTATTCATAGTGAAAAGATCATCTTGTGGATTTGAACCAATCAGAGCATTAATATTTTTGCGGTTAGCGGCCAGATGATGGAGTGCATGGAAGCAATCTTCTGGGTCCGCTCCGATTTGCTCAGAGAGTTCTTCTGAATTAATTTTTTCTTCTGAGTGATTCTCAAGATGATTTTCGATCTTTGATAAAAGTTCTAAGAACTGTGTCGCTGCTTTCTTCCCGGCTTCTACGCCTGGCTGATGGTAAGCGTTAATGTTAATGAGGGCCGCGTAATATGACACTGCTCTCTCATAAAGAGCAATAAGGCTACCTAAATGGAAGGCATCGAGAAAAGGAATTGATATTGTCATTGAGTTTCGGTCGGCCTCAAATAACGCGCTCCTAGTTCCTCTGAGAAAACCTTCAAGGTAATCTCCTGTCGTGAACCCGGGATCAACTTCGATGCTTTCTTTTGACCTTGTCTCACGGACTTCGATGAATGTTACAAAAAAATTATTTAATCCGTCACGCAATTGTTGGACGTAAGCGTGCTGGTCAGTGGAACCTTTGTTGCCATAAACGGTAAGGCCCTGATGAACGATGTTATTTTCACGGTCATGTTCTTTGCCCAGTGATTCCATGACTAACTGCTGGAGGTACTTGGAGAGTAAACCGAGGCGGTCCTTGTAAGGTAATATGACCATTGATTTTTCGCCTCTACCGTTCCCTGTAACGTACCATGCTAGCGCCATTAAAAGAGAAGCGTTATTGTTAATTTCTGGTGGGCGAGTCTTGGCATCAATGGATGCTGCTCCTTCCAGAAATTCATCAATATTAATTCCCATCAGGGCCATAGGCAATAATCCGACAACGCTAGTGATGGACGTGCGTCCACCGACCCAGTCCTCCATTGGAAAGACTCCAATCCATTCATTGTCCTTAGCATAATTGTCTAATTTGCTTTCTTCCCCCGTCACTGCAATTGCATGTGACCCAAAGTTAAGTCCTGCCTTTTCATATGCGGCTTGGGCTTCGAGCATGCCGTTCCTTGTCTCTTTGGTGCCCCCTGACTTTGAAATGACCAGACTTAGTGTTGAGCTGAGGTTTTCACCTAGATTATCAAGGACACGATCGATCCCGTCCGGATCCGTATTGTCAAAGAAATGGATGCTCATTGGTGAGTCGTGACCAGTAAGAGCATCAATAGCTAATTGAGGGCCTAATGCGCTTCCGCCTATTCCTATGACTAGCAGGTGGCGGAACTTATCTTTGTTCGGAGCAAGAATCTCTCCTTTATGAATTCCAGAAGAAAAAGCTTTCATCTCGGCAATTTTTCTTTTGATTGATGTGCCGAGACCCTCTGGTGCAAGGTCAGGATTTCTTAACCAGTAATGACCGACGCATCTGCCTCCCTGATCCTTATCTTCGTCAGCGTTGACTTTTTCCCCGGACTCAATATTGCTCAGCTCAAGTAGTGCGCGTTCTATCGATTCTTTTTCAGTATTTATTATTTCCTTCGGGATCCCCATCTGGCTTAGGTCAAGCCACAGATCAGGTTTAGAATAGCGGAGTAGTTGGTCCGAGAAGTCTTGCCAGTTCGTTTCTTTTGACATATTAGAGCGATTAGATAAGAGCTTTTTTGGGGTTTAGACTAAGGAAAATATTAACTATTAATAAATGTGATTAATTAAAGCATTTCATCGAGGATTTTACCATTTTTGAAGTGAGAAATATCTCCCCATGTACGAAGTCTCCAACTGTCTTCAGGGTGAAATTCAAAAACATTTACCGCGGTGTTCGGAATGCTGAAACGGCGCTTGTCTTGAAGATTGATATTTAGACAAAAACGCAGTGCCATGGATACGAATCCGCCATGAGTAACACAAAGAATTTGTTCATCGGTGTGCTGCAAAGCTATTTCTTTTAAGCTACTTTCGGCCCGATTAAAAAAATCCCTCCAACTCTCTCCTCCTTCGGGCCTATAGTCAGGATCGCCCGACACGTGTTGTTTGTAATCTTTGGGCATCTGATCGGCAAGGTCTTGATAGGTTAGGCCTTCAATATGGCCTAATGACCTTTCACGTAGGGAATGCTCTTTTTGGATGATCTTTTCTTGTTCTATTGGGATACATATTTGTTCCGCTGTTTTTAGAGCTCTACCTAAGTCTGAGGAATAGATAGCATCGAAAGAAATCCCTGAATTGAGAAACCTGTTACCAAGATCCTTGGCCTGCTCTTCACCTTTTTCGGTCAGTTTGCTGTCCATATGGCCCTGGTGGATTCCTTTGAGATTCCATTCTGTCTCTCCGTGACGTATTATGTAGACTGTGGCCATTACGATAGCGATATTCGATGGTCTAGGAGTTCTGGTCAATATAAGTCCAATCTTTAATTTTTTGATGAATGAACAAGATTTAATTCCTGAGCCAGTTATATTGTCATCTTGTTTCTGCTTTTTATTTTGATTTGTAATGACTTTAGAATCGCTAGGATGGTCTGATTTTTTCACCAAGGAGCTCCAGTCATTGGAACTAGGTGATGGGATTATTCCTGCTAGGGTTTCAAGGAACAGTAAACATATTTATCATGTGATATGTGAAGAAGGGAAGTTCATTGCTCGGGTCTCAGGTGCATTTAGGCATCAAGCCAAAGAATCATCAGATTATCCTTCCGTGGGTGATTGGGTGGCGATTAAAATTGGTCCGGATGGTCTGGAGGGGGAAATTCGCGGTTTACTTCCTCGGCGGACAGTGTTTTCAAGACAAGCAGTGAGCGCCTCTGGTACAGAATCGAAGTCTTATGAACAGATTGTGGCTACTAATGTTGACGTGGCTTTTCTAGTTGCAGCTCTCGACGGTGCTCGGGGTTTTAATTTACGCCGTATCGAAAGGTACTTAACACTAACACGTAATAGTGGAGCTGACCCTGTAATTTTACTTAACAAAGCAGATCTTAGCTCTGATTTGGAGAATGATCTGGAACGGGCTGAATCCATTGCTGCTGGGGCTCCGGTCCATGCTATTTGTGCTCTAGAAGATGGAGGAATTGAGCCTCTGAAACAATATATAGGTGATGGGAAGACAGTCGTTCTGCTTGGTCCTTCAGGAATCGGAAAGTCTACTATCATTAATGGAATTGCGGGAGAGGAGATGATGAGGACTAATGAGGTGAGGAAAGGCGATTCTCGTGGGAGGCATACTACTACCTGGTCAGAACTTCTGGTCCTTAGATTTGGTGGACTTTTAATTGATACGCCCGGGTTACGTGATGTTCAGCTCTGGTCCGATGAATCTTCTATCGGAGAAACTTTCCGAGAAATAATTGAAATTGCTGAGAATTGTCGTTTTCGAGACTGTAATCATTCTACTGAGCCTGGGTGCGCTGTTATTGAAGCTTTGGGTTCGGGCCAGATATCGGAATCCCGTTTGA
Source organism: uncultured Verrucomicrobiota bacterium (assembly GCA_902591645.1). The sequence continues at coordinate 68,349 of CACJBM010000001.1, forward strand.
CTAGCTACAAGAAACAGAAGAAAGAAATTATTGATTCCTCTAGGAGGCGTGAGCTGGGAGAGAAGAAAAAGCATGAGCCTCCAGTCAGGCCTAGAAGAAAGGCTCAGAGGAAAAAAAGATAATCTTTGAGCATAAAGAAAATATTAACGGGATACTGGAATTTATTAGCTGATTCTGTTAATACTAGTTCAATGAATACTGTAATTCGAAATAATTCTGGTGAGAAAATTGATTATACATTTAATGATTCCGGGAGTGAAACAGTTGTAATTATCGGGCATGGAGTGACTGGGAATAAGGACAGGCCGCTGGTAGTAGCTCTTGCCGAGGGACTTGCAGCTTCAGGTATGTCGGTTTTGCGTTTCTCCTTTTCAGGCAATGGTAATTCAGAGGGAAGGTTTGTTGATTCCACAATCACTAAGGAATTAGCTGATCTTAAAGCAGTCATTGATGCCGTAGAAGCAGAAGGTAAAAGAGTTATTTATGCGGGTCATAGCATGGGAGGAGCAGTTGGGGTCTCTGTCGCGGCAGTTGATAAGAGGATCCAAGCATTAATTTCGTTAGCTGGTATGGTAAACACTAAGAAGTTTGCAGAAACTGAGTTCGGAGAAGTGACTCCCGATGAGGGCAATATGTGGGATGATGAGGATTGCCCTCTATCTCAGATCTTTATGGATGACCTTCGGGGCATTAACACATTAATTGAAAAGGGAAGTCAGGTCAGTGTTCCTTGGCTCCTCGTTCATGGGACTGCAGATGATGTGGTCTTAATTGATGACACTCATGATATTTTCGAGAGGGCTGGCCAAGGCAAAGAGAAACTTATTATTGAAGGTTCTGATCATGTTTTTAGCGATCCGGCTCACATGAAAGTCATGGTTGATGGTGTCTTAGGTTGGATAAGAGGAATTAATATATAGGTGTTCAGTCAAAGGAACTGATCAATTGTTGGCGATCTAGGGTCAAACTACCATTTTTCCCTCCTTACGGACGATTATTCGTGACCGAAATTTCAACTTGGTTATCCTTTTGATTAAAGATAAGGGAATTCCCAATAATATCTTTTTATCGGATCGAACAAATTAATGAATAGAGTACTCAAAACATGCTTAATAGGATTAGTTTTCTATGCAGTGCTGTTATGGGCATCTGTGGGGCTATTGAAGCCTCGCATTGAGTTACAATTGAATGAAAAACTTATAAGTGAACTTGATGAGATTGGTGATATTTGTGAAGGATTTGCTTTTGAGTTGAGTGGGAGGGACTGTTCAATTACTGGGGGCGTTTATACTGACTCAGACCGTGACCGAATTATTAATTCTATAAGTTCAATTGATGGTATACGAAAAATTGATGATGGTCTTACTATTATCCCATTAAAGGATCCATCAATTAGTCTGACTAGGGTTAGTGAGAATTCATGGAAATTAGCAGGCAGGGTTCTAGTTGGAGATGCAGTTCCTCAATTAACGCAAGCTTTTGTGCGATCAGTCGGTGAGGGAGTTGACTTGCAAGCAGATCTCCAAGAAGAATCACATGTTGCTGATTTACCGCCGCTAAAAAAAATTGAGTCATTATTTGTCGAGTTCTGTAAATTCATTCCGAATGCTAGTGGATTAGGTTTATCAGAAAGTAGATTAACCTTAATTGGCAAGAGTTTTTCTGTAGCGCGTCGAGATCAGGCACTTAATTTTGCTCGTTCTCTAATTTCTGATCATGGGTACGATGTCATTGATGAGATAACCATATTGCCTCCAACGGACGATCCGAGTTTTCAAATTTCAGATTCAAGTGATGAGATTCTCGTTTCTGGTTTATTAAAAGAATCCTCCTTCAAGGATCGAGTATTTGATTTGATTCGTCAGACAAACGAACAGAAAACGATAAAAGATGAACTGCACACAGGTGATCATGTGAAGAGTGCGGAGTGGAGCTCATCACTCGTAAGGATTATTCCTGCTCTTGTTGCTGAAGTTGATAAACTTAAATTAAATCTTTCCTCAGAATCCATTATCATTTCTGGAGTCGTTGACGGTGATGAAAAGAAAAAATCATTGGAGCAATTAGCTGAGCAGTCCTTTGAAGGGAAGAAAGGCAGTTTCAAGATTGTAAATGAACTGGTTGTTTTTGTTCCTCCGGAAAAAGCGAGTCTTACCATGTCTTGGGACGAGGACGGTTCTTTTAATTTAAAAGGGCTGTTATCACAACGAGAGCTATACGAGCAGCTCTTATCAGCAACTGGGGATGAGATAAAAGATAAAAATAAGGAGCTGAGAGATACAATTGAACTCAAAGAAAATGTAGAAAAAGCGCCTTGGATTAACAGAATGACGACTCTCATTGGTCCATTCGTGGCTACGGTGCAGTGGGGAGCATTATCTGTACGAGGAGATGAGGTTGCGTTGGAAGCGGAGGTCATTGACTCTTCGTCAGGAGATGTTTTGAAGGCGATGGTAGAGAAGGCATTTCCTGTTCCTGATTATAAGAGAATCATTCAAATTAATGTTGCTGAGCCTTCGGGCCCAACTGATGAGGACATTATGACTCTTGAAAATGCCATCATGGATACTGTTATTTACTTCGATACTGAGAGTTCGAAACTAAAGGCTAGGGGGACTAAGAAAATAGAGTCTCTGGTCGAAGCTTTCCTTAAGGTTCCTGGTTCTAGCATTGCTTTACTCGGCCATGCTGATTCTTATGGAAATGCCGATTACAATCGTAAACTGGGACGCAAGCGTTGCGAGTCAGTTCGTGATGCTTTAGTCGAACTCGGTGTTAACGATTTGTTGATTGAGATTGAAGTGAAAGGAGAATCTGAGAAAGTGGTTAATGGTCGTAAGTATGAGAGTGGGCGCCGGGTAGAATTTGAATTGCGTTGATTCTAATTTCACAGCTAATTGAATAGCATTTTGGTATCTTGATAAATGAATATTAAGGATGAGTAATGTTCTTCACAATGACACGGTTTGGAATAACAAGCGGTTCGCCCGGCTCTTCTGGGCTCATACTATAAGTCTTGTAGGAACGGCTATTGGGACGGCAGCCATTGCTTTATTAGCTGAAGATTTGAGTGAAGGGTCGGGCCCTAGAGTCTTAGGGTACACATTAACGATTCGGATAATTGTATTTCTTTTTCTGGGGCCGTTCGCAGGGTCCCTGTCTGAACGCATTGGAAGAAAATTACAGATGATAGTTTCAGATATTTTACGTGCACTGGTGATGGTCTCACTTTTCTTTGTGAACGCGGAGTGGCAGCTTTATTTTTTGGCTTTTGTTTTGCATTTAAGCTCTGCTCTTTTTACCCCGATTTACAAATCTATCATTCCAGGTGTTGTCGGCGAAAAACTTTATCCTAAGGCCTTAGCATATGGGACCGTTGCTTATAATATTTCTGACATTTTAGGAATGTTGGCTGGAGGTCTTTTGATTTTTTATTTTGGTTTTGAGATTGGGTTTGGAGTCGATGCTGCCAGTTTTCTTTTGAGTGCAGGGCTGATTGCCATTGTTCCTTTTTCTTCGGCGGGTAGAAAAAAAGAAAAGCAAAGGACAAAAGTGTTTTTCGGAATTCGACGAATGTTTGCTGTACCTGAGTTGAGAAGATCTTTGATGTTATCTCTTCAGGTGAGCATCGTTGGAGGCTTGGCTATAGTTACGACTGCCGGCTATGTGAAAAATGAGCTCCAAATGGAGGAAGCCTTTTATCCAGTAGCAATGGCTGTAATGGGTATAGGTGCCATGGTCGCATCGCTCTATTACGTACGTTGCGGTTCGGGCACGCAAAAAACTTGGGGTAACATTATATTACCTATTTTTTTAATCATTTTAGCGGCCAGTGCACTTTTTAAGTTCTATTTTGTACTATTGATCGCTTGGTTGATTTCCGGTGCAGGTCAGGGTGTATTTGGAATTATCTCCAACAATCTTTTGGCTCAGAACAGCGATGAAAATGAGCGCCCTCATATCTATGCGGCACAGTTTGCTTTGAGCCATGCAGGCTGGGGACTCAGTTATCCTCTGTGTGGAGTGCTTGCCTCGGTCTATTCTTTTGCCGCGGCATCATGGGCGTGTCTGGGGCTCATGCTCTTAACTATGGTCCCTATGATAGGCAGGCGGTCTTAATTAGTTTAAGTCAAGGCAGGCTGCTTCGGCAGTGCTACGTATTAGTACTTTTCCATCAGAGAAGATTGGTGATGACCAGCACTTCCCATTAATGACTTTGTCTAATCTAGAGATTTCTTCGTAATTTTTCGGAGATGCTTTCACGAGGGTAAGTTGTCCCATGTCCCCCAGGCAAATGAGTGTATCGTTAGCTAGGCAAACGCCCGCTGGCCCGTATCCGGACTTTTCCCACATCACTTTTCCTGTCTTAAGTTCTACACATTTTAAGGGGCCGTCCCCGTACTCCTTGAAGCCAAACATTCCATAAAGGTAACCGTCTTTTACGAGCGGGGTGCTCCAATGATTTGTGACTGGCTTATTGCCTTCAAGGAACCATAATTCTTTAGTGTTGTTGTTTTTTGAAACTTGAATCGCTGTCGATCCGACTCCGTAACCCGCTGCAAAATAAACGATATCCTTTTCGATAACGGCAGAAGCAGCAGTAGATACTTTGTAAGGAAATTTATGCATCCATAGCTGCTTGCCGTTAGCGGAGTTGACGGACACTATTCCTTTCTGAGTAAAAAATAGAATCTGTCGCTGGTCATTAATTGTTGCTGCCACCGGGGTCGAGTGAGTCATGAGGTAATCACCGGATTTCCATTTAATTTTTCCAGTTATTTTATCAAAAGCTAAGAAAGATTCTCCGGGCCCACCTCCCTGAATAATAACCATATCTTTTTCGATTAGGGGAGCAGAGGCGTTTTCCCAACGGATATTGCGCCCTTTGTGATCTTTGGCTACTTCAACGGACCAGATTTCAGATCCGTCCTTCGCGGAGAGACAAATCAAGAGCATGTCGCTCGTGTAGGCATAGATTTTACCTTCTGAGTAAGAGGGTGTGGTCCTTGGTCCATCACCTCCCTTATTGTTAGGAGCTCCAGCATTGCCTCCTCCATTATCGACTCGCCAAAGATCTAGGTTTGCTTTCCATCGAGTTTCTCCTGTCTCAGCATCAAATGAAACACAGACTTCGCTCGGGATTCCGTCAATTTCTTCGCTGATTGTTGTATAGGCTGCACCCTCTGCCAGAATCATTGAACTGAACCCTGTGGGTGTCTTGACTCCCCATAATTGCTTTGGTTTTTTGAGTTTCCAGTCGGTGTTGTTAATCTTTTCTTGAGTCGTTCTGTCCGAGTTTGCTCCGTGGTATTGGGGCCAGTCTGCTGCTAAGACTGATGAACAGAACATTAGGGTTGATATTATTAAGAGCGAAGTATTCATACTATTATTAATGTTAGTCTTCACAGTTCGAGGTCAAGTGTAATGTGAGCGGTTGATAGATCTTTATTCAATAATCAGAGCCTCTGGGCTGGTCAAACTCTAATTAATTATCTATTATCAGCCATGCATTTTTTTATTTATTTGGTTCTTTTCCTCATTTTCGGTAACGCTGCTCTCAGGGCTGATGAAGAATCGGCCAAGGCCTTTGCTGATGATCGTCCGAACATTATTTTCTTTCTTACTGATGATCAGAGGAATGATTTTCTGGGTTGTACGGGTCATCCCATTATTAAAACACCAAACATTGATGAATTGGCCAGTGAGGGGCGACTTTTCGAGAATGCGTTTGTTAGTACTTCGATTTGCGCAGCGAGCAGAGCCACTCTATTGACTGGCCTGTATGAGCGCACTCACCGGTTCACCTTTGGAACTCCGCCAGTCGCTAGCCTGCATACGAATCAAAGCTACCCAGCACTCCTCAGAAAAGATGGATACCTGACTGGATTCATTGGTAAGTGGGGAATAAAGGTTCGGAAAGGAGCAAGAGAAGCTATGTTTGATAGTTTTGTTCCCTTGAACCGTAGTCCTTACTTCCATAAGCAGAAGGACGGTTCTTTGAGGCATGAGACGCAAGTCGCGGCCGACAAAGCGATCGAATTTTTGAGCAGGGCCAAGAAAGATGCTCAGCCATTTTGCTTGAGCGTTAGCTTCAATGCGTCTCACGCTGAGGATGGTGATAAGAAGAACCATTTCCCTTATCCTAAGGTTGTTGGTTCTCTTTATGAGGGGGTTAAAATGCCCGATCCTAGGCTGTCTGATCCGGCCGTCTTTGAGTCGCAACCAGAGTTCTTACGCAAATCAATGAATAGGGACCGTTATTTTTGGCGTTGGGACACTGAAGAGAAATATCAGCATAACATGAGAAACTATCTCCGTATGATCAGCGGCATTGATCATGCGATCGGCCGCGTCATTGATGAGTTGGATTCCTTGGGCATGGCCAAAAACACAGTCATTATCTATATGGCTGACAATGGTTACTACGCAGCTTCGCGTGGATTTGCCGGTAAATGGTCTCATTACGAAGAGTCGCAGCGAGTCCCTCTAATTATTTTTGATCCTAGGGCCAAAAAAGAAAACCGCGGCAAACGAGATAAGAGCATTGCTTTGAACGTGGATGTTGCACCTACCATTGTTGCCTTGGCCGGTGCCCGCCTTCCTGAAAGTTATCAGGGAAGGTCCTTGAGTCTGGCCCTCAGTGGCAAGGCTGGAAAGGCTGCACCGTCTGACTTTTTCTGTGAGCATCGAATGAATAATAGATCCATTCCTAAATGGGAAGGTGTTCGAGGCCACCGCTACAAGTATGCGCGGTACTATGAGCAGGAACCCCCATACGAGTTTCTCCATGACCTTGAATCAGACCCAATGGAGTTGAAGAATTTGGTATCAGATCCGAACCATAAGGAAAAATTAGATGAGCTTCGCAAGAGATGCTCATTGCTCAGTGCAAAGTATGATAATCAGGCGAAGAATGATTCCAGAAAGGCACTAAGGAGTGTTCAGTTTGGGCTCCTTGACGGGGGCAAGAAGGCGAGCGGAGAGGAGGCCATTCAAGAAGCTTTGGCACTCGATCCAGGGAGCCATGAAGCATTAATTGCTCGTGCAGATTTAAATGAAAGGGCAGGTAAATTTGGGAAAGCTCTCGTTGATCTGGATACTTTGGTGAAGGCATTGCCTGGAGTGGATCAGCTCCGCCAGAGGCGAGGCGTCACTCGATTCTTTAATGGAGACATGAAAGGATCAATTGAGGATTTCGACGCGTATCTTAAAAATAATCCGGCCCGTGAGCCCCATCACTGGCAGCGCGGACTAGCTTATTATTATGCTGAAGAATTTGCTAAGGGAGTGGATCAGTTCGAGATCCATCAGGATGTGAATTCAAATGACGTGGAAAATGCCGTCTGGCATTTTCTGTGCGTGAATAGGATTAAGGGCTTTGAGGAAGCAAAAAAGAGTCTCATCGATATTAAAGGTGATGGCCGAGTGCCGATGGCACAGGTCCAGAAACTCTTTGCAGGTGAACTTGAGCCTAAAGATGTGCTCGATGCTGCGAATGCAGGTGACCCGACCCCGGACGACTTACGTAATCGACTCTGCTATGCTCACCTTTACTTGGGCTTGTACTTTGAGGCTAAGGGCGATGCGAAAAAGTCTCTCGTTCATATCCGGAAATCAGCGATCGACTATGCGATGCCTCATTATATGGGTGAAGTGTCGCGTGTGCATTTGCGAGCGAGAACTAAATAGCATTCCCAAACTTTATAAGATCAGTAATTAAAAGGTCTTGCAGGGGATCTAGCGCTGATTTATTATCCAATTTCTCACTACTTTTCGTAGAAGTCATAAGCTTAAAAGGAAAGGGGTGTTAGCTCAGTTGGTAGAGCGCTTCAATGGCATTGAAGAGGTCATCGGTTCGATTCCGTTACACTCCACTTAAGCCTTTTTTCCTAAAAGGCTCATGGTTTTAAATACATACGCAACCCGTAAATTCAAAGGATTTGCCATTAAAGATCATTAAGATCTATAGGTTCGCGTCCAAGTTTCTTTTGTTTTAATAGGGCGCGTGACTCTAACCAGAATTGTTCATTGTCGCTGAATTCATAGGTTAAGGTGACCAGATCCCAAGGTTCCTTCAGTGAGGTATTTGTTTTTAAGGTCAGTCTTATTGTTTCCAATTTGTCCTCACGATCAGTGAATGTCCAAGTGTTCCAACGAGAAGAATAAGAGTTTTTTCCGGCATTTATTTGATTCGTGGAATTTGGATCCCCATATTTGGTTTTGAGAGCTTCTGTGTAGCGATCATAAAAATCTTTAGATATAGAATTCTTTTTCCCGTTATTTTCTAATCGTTTATTTACTTGGATTTGGACTAATCCATATTTTTTTGTAATTCCTACAAGGACAGTTGAGTTCCAATCCTTATATTTCTTTGGGAGGTTAGTGGCTTTGTATTCGGCTGGAACAGTTTTTGATTTTTCTAATTTTATCCCTGATTTTTTAATACCCTCAACGGTCATGCCGTATTCAAAACCAAATGGACCGGCCTGAGTAGTGGCGATCAAAATCAGAAAAGCAAATGACTTGATTGGCGTTTTCATTCTTAAATCCTAACAAAGCAATTTCATGTGATCGAGTACAATCGGTCAATTGCAGGAGTAATTTTATTTATAAGGATCAAAATCCTTTCGATCCTTATAAGGAAAATAATTTAGAGAAATATCTTGTTTCTACTACGCCTGATACTCTTAGTATAAGTTCCATAAAAATTATACAGCGTAATTGTCGAATCATTCTTCCAGGATGCGAAGGAATCCTCTGGTTCCTGTGGCGGGATAACTCATTTCGATTCTAGAATCTTTGCCTGCAATGCCAGATTCGAGGACTTCCCAATTCAATAAATTACTAGATTTTTCGATTACGTAGGACTTACCGTTTTCGGTAGAGAAGCTAAGGAGAAGTTGATCGATAGGGCCTGAGGGAAAATGAGTAGCTCGTATACTAGGGACTAGTGATCCTGTCTTTTTGGATGGAGGATCAGGAAATTTAACTACACTATCTAGCCACTCGAGATAACGGGAAACTCGTGTCTGGTAATCATAAGCGCCGTACTGTCCGACCTTAATTCCTTTTGGACCATCGCCCCATGAATTAAGTCCTGCGATATAACGGACACCGCGGATATGCATGAAGGCAGGGCAACCACTATCGCCCGCGGCTCCTACACCCTCTAACTTGGTGATGCCCTTTTCTTCAGGGCGTTCAAATAATATTTCAATGAAGTGGTCATCGACCTTGGTCACAATGTTTGTACATTTCCGCAGTTTACCGTCATTTTTAGCACCTCGTTCTCCTCTTAACCCGGTCGCGGTGACTCCACGGCCGACCAATGTGATTGAGGTGCCTTTTTCATCGCTTCCGCGGTAAATAGGGAAGGGAGTAACATTCTTTACAGGCTTCTTCAGACGCAATAAAGCAATATCATATTCATCGCGTCTTTTCTTCCATTTTGGGTGCGGGATAATCTCGGAAACGGAATTGGGGGTTTTGTTAATGATCAGAGGGGCACCTTCATTCATATCGGCTGCGCAGTGGGCGACGGTCAGAAGAAAAGATTCGTGAACGAGTGTGCCTATGCAGTCTCCCTTTTCAATGAGATCGACTAGTGCTGGATAGTCGGCATCATCTACGACGTAGTCGGCATCATCGCGATCATCACGAATGATTATAGCCTCTGCCTCTTGAGTTATTTTTAAGCTAAGGACCAACACTATTGCGTACATTATTAAATGTTCTCGCAGGAACGTTCTTGCAATTTTGTTAGACATTTATAGGGCTCTATAACTTTTCAATGGGTTCGCCACTTTTGTTCCAATGCTTTACGGAAATGCTTTTTCCTTCCTTGAAATTTTCTTCAGATTGTTTTTGTCCATTCTCATACCAAATGAACCATAGACCATCATATTGTCCGCCCTTGAGAGTGCCTTCAGCACTTAGATGCCCACTTGGATATTCAGCATAGACTTTTCCACTAAAAGGTATTTCTGAATCTTTGGAGCAGAACAGGCCTTCCGGATCTGTAATTAAGTCCTGCATGTTAACTGATCCCTTAGGTGGCAAGGGCCTTGGTCGGCTAGGGTTTACCTGCTCCTCGTCAACTATATCAGTGATGCCTTTTCCTTGATTCGGTCTTTTGTTTTCAGTAGTAGTATTTTCTTTTTTACAACTAGCAAGAATCCATAACAGAGACAGTAGTACTGATAAAATTTTCATAGACTACTACATTTTCAGTCAGTCTTGGAGCTTTCCGAAGGTTTAGGGGGAGTCTGAGGTGTTCCGAGTATGTCCTGAAATTTTTCACGTTGTCTGGCACTAAGATCAGTGGCCTGAAGTGCAGATCGTGCTGCATTGGGATCAGTCTCATGCCATCTTTCAATTACTTCACCCATCAGATGTGTCTGATACCCATCGTTTCCAATACTATTGGCCCATGAGAGAGCTGAAGCGGGATCGCTACCTGATATGTTCCTTACTAGTTCTCCAGCTGCGGCGTCCCGAGCCTCTCCTGCCGGCATTTCGGCAATCCATTCGCTGGCGGTCAGACTATCGGACCTGAGCCACCTTCCGGCGACCCTTTCAACTGCTTGTCGGCGGATATTGTCTGATTCAGGAAGTTCCATAGCCCATTCTGCTGCTGCTTGAGGATTGGAATGGGCCCACCTCTCAGCAACTCTTTCAGCTGCTTCTCGCTGGATGTGTTGTGATTCAGGAAGTTCGAGGACCCACTCAGCGGCTTCAGCTGGATTCGCTGTGGCCCAACGCCCCGCGAGTTCTCTTGCGATGTCTCTGTGAATACTTTCTCGGGTGCCTTGACTCGACAAGGATGATGATATTTCAGAAAAAACCTCCGCGGCTTCTTTTGGATTGTAGGCGGAAATTTCCTCAATGATGGACATTGTGGCTCTGTCCCTGTTTTCGCCTTCCATTCCTAATGCCCATGCTAAACTTTCCGATGTTTCCTGCCTTGCCCAGCGCCGTGCAACGCTTTCAATTACGGAGTGCCTTTCGTAGGGATCTGTGATTTCGAGAGCAAACGCGCTCGCCTCAGCAGGGTCTGTTCTGGCCCAGACGTCCGTTGATCCTCTCAGAGCCCGTTCGCGGTGAGCAGGGTCTATCAGACTCATGGCCCAATCGAGGGCCGCTGACTGGTCCTGTTCTGCCCAGATATGTGCAGCGGCATGGACCCAGTCAAGGGTGCGCTGAGATTTTGGGATTTGTGTCACATAACTCGCAGCGCCGACCGGATCAGTGTGTGCCCATTCGTGGACGATTCTTTCCATTGCTCTTGACTGTTCGGAAGGGACTAATGTATCGGTCCAAGCGAGGGCGGATCTCGGATCCTTTCGTCCCCAGTGCGATGCGACCCGTTCGATGAATTCTCGACGTTTCTTTCCGGGTGGTAACTGGCTAAGTAATGAGGAAATAGTTGAAGCGTCAATTCGTTTACCTCTTTCTATTTGCTCAATGACGTACCTGACCGGATCCTTTTCAAGTATCTCCAAAGGGTCTTCTTCATGGTCAGAGTCATCATCCTTTTGCCGGTCCCTTTTCTTTAGGTTCCTATTCGAAAAGCCATTACCTTGATCTTCAGATGATATTTTTTCCCCATATTTTGGATTTGTCTCAGATGCGGATTCTTTAGAAGAGAAAAGTAACCGGTCAGTAATCATGCCGAAACCGAACGATGCTATTGCAATAATTAGCAGGCCTGCCTTGTAGTTCATATTCACTCGCTCAGTTCGTTCGATTAAATTAATGTAGAGGAACCCTATTTTCTATCTCTTTGAAGAAAGTGTCAATGCTCTGCTGGGTTGTAATATGATAGCAGACTATGTTAGTCTTTATAATATGATAGGTAGACGACAATTACTGAAAACATGTGCATCTGCGGTGGCGATGTCCTCATTTCCCGCCATTCTTTCTGGTAAAAACCCAAATACTAGGTTGCGGGTTGGCGTTATGGGTCTGAGCCGGGGCAAGGCTCATATTGCCGGGTTTACCGGAATTGATAATGTTGAAATAGCCTATGTTTGTGATGTGGATAACAATCGTCTGGCAAGTGGTGTCAAGTATGCCGCATCTAGGCAGGGTGGGAAGGAACCTAAAGGAGTGACTGACTTTCGTGAGATTCTTGAAGACAAAGAAGTGGATGTGCTTTCAATTGCTGCCCCTAATTTCTGGCATGCTCCGGCGTCGATTTTAGCCTGTCATGCTCAGAAGCACGTTTATGTCGAGAAGCCGGGAAGCCACAATGCTAATGAATCGAAGTTGATTGTGGAGGCTGCGCGAAAGGATAACCGTCTAGTACAGATGGGTAATCAGCGTCGTAGCTTGCCGTCTTACCGCGAGGGCATTGGCAAGATCAGGGACGGGGTCCTTGGTAATCTGCGCTACGCACGGTGCTGGTATGATAATCGCCGTCCCTCAATTGGTCGCGGCAAGAAGGTGCCTGTGCCTGCTTGGCTTGACTGGAACCTTTGGCAGGGACCTGCAACGGACCGTCCTTACAAAAATAACCTGGTCCATTATAACTGGCACTGGCACTGGCATTATGGGGGGGGAGAACTTGGTAATAATGGGGTCCATGCACTCGACATCGCACGGTGGGGACTGGGCGTTGATTTTCCGATACGAGTCACCTGCAACGGTGGGCGATACCATTATGACGATGATCAAGAAACTCCTGACACAGCTGACGCGACTTATGATTTTGGTAAGGTCGGTATCAGCTGGCATGGTAGTAGCTGTCTGCAGCGCAAGCATGAGAAAAATAGTTTTGTTAGTATTTACGGAGACAAAGGAACCATGGCTTTTGAAAGTTCAGGATATCGCATTTACGATATGGATGGGAAGGTCACTGAAGAAAACATTCCTCTTTTTACGGACTTGCCGCACTTTAAGAACTTTGCTTCTGCGATCCGAGAAGGATCAGCCTTGAATGCTGAGATCAGCGATGCTCAGAAAAGTGCAATGATGTGTCATTTGGGAAACATGGCTTACCGCTTGCGTACTGAGATCAGGTTTGACTCCAAGACCCAGAAAATCACTGATAATCCTGCTGCCGAGAAGCTGTGGGGACGAGAGTATCGTGAGGGCTGGAAACCGAAAGTATAAATAAGATTTTAGCCGATCACTCCGGTCACCACTTTACCATGGACGTCAGTTAGCCTGAATCGTCGGCCCTGGAACTTATAAGTGAGCCTTTCATGATCGATTCCAGCGAGATGGAGCCACGTTGCCTGAATGTCATGAACGTGAACTGGATTTTCTGTAGCACTGAAGGCTAGGTCATCACTTGCACCGTATGATATACCTGACTTCACACCCCCTCCGGCCATCCATATTGTATAGGCGTACGGATGATGATCTCGGCCCCATTTCTTTCTATCTTTGAGATTTCCCTGTAAGAAAGGTGTCCTGCCGAATTCGCCTCCCCAGATAACTAGGGTATCCTTTAAAAGGCCTCTTTGCTCTAGATCTTTTACCAGTGCCGCGCTCGGTTGGTCTGTGTCTTTGCATTGAGTGTACAACTCAGTGGTCACGCTACCGTGCTGGTCCCAACCAGCGTGCATGACTTGGACCGTTCTGGTTCCTCTTTCAACGAGCCGGCGCGCCATCAGGCAGTTATAAGCAAAGGTTCCAGGCTCATTGACTTGTGGGCCATACATATCCATAGTTTCCTTGGATTCATTAGAGAAATCTGTCAGTTCCGGGACACTGGCCTGCATCTTAAAGGCCATCTCGTACTGCGATATTCTTGTCGCTATTTCGGGGTCTCCAAATTCAGTTAATTTGTGATTATTGATCTCGGCGATACTGTCGAGCCAGTCCCTTCTCATTTCCCGACTCATGCCCTTCGGATTCTTTGCATAGAGGACAGGGTCCTTGCTGCCACGGAACAAAACTCCCTGATGCTTGGATGGAAGAAATCCACTGCCCCAGTAGAAATCATAAAATATTTGGCCGCATGTCGTCCCTTTACTGACAGATGTCATGACAACGAAGCGTGGTAATTCTTCAGTCTCTGCGCCGAGACCATATGCCATCCATGCTCCGAGCGTGGGCCTTCCTGGTATCTGACCTCCGCTCAATAGAAAGCTAATTGCCGGGGCATGGTTCACTGCATCAGTGTGCATTGATTTTACAAAGCATATCTTGTCAGCAATCTCAGCAGTGTGGGGAAGAAAATCACTGACCCATGCACCTGACTGTCCTCGTTGCTTGAAAGGTTCTACAGGTGCCAGCATTAATTTACCATTTGCCTTTCCGGTCATGGTGCTGAAACGCTTATTGCCAACGTAGGAGTCAGGTATTGGCTTTCCGTGCATTTCCTGAATCTTTGGCTTGTAGTCAAAGAGATCCACGTGGGTTGGGGCCCCGTTCTGGAAAAGGTAAATGATGTTCTTTGCTTTTGGCTTGAAGTGGGGAAGCCCAGGTAATCCCCCGATAGCTTTCCGGTCATTGTCGGCGGCCAAGCCATCTTTGTTAAGAAGGTTAGAGAGAGCTATGGTACCTATGCCAGTGGCAGATTTACCAAAGAATTCACGTCTTGTCAGGTCAAGATGGTTTTGCTGAAGTGGATTCATGATCATTCTCTATTTAATTATTGCTTGGTCACTGCTTCATCAAGGTTCATGACAGCGAGTGTCGTGGCTGTCCATGCGGCATGTTCTACTGGATCGAGTTTGTCATTTATTGGTTTTTCGCCTACTGACAATAATGCTGCTGCTGAACCGGGATCTTTCTTAAAGGCTTCTCTTGAACGGTTCAGAGCTTTGAACATAATTTCTTGCTCAATTGCCATAGGTGATCTGGCCAGGAGTCTCCTAAAAATTAATTCTAGTCTGTCCAGATCATTATTTTCCGTGTCAGTCATTGCCATTTCCGCGAGTGACCTTGAAGCTTCTACAAAGCTCACATCATTGAGCATGTACAGAGCATGCATTGGTGTATTGGTTCGGAAAGGTTTTACGGTGCAGGTCTGTCGGTTCGAGTTATCGAAGAAAGCGGGGGGAGCGATGATGCGTCTCCAGAAAGTGTAAAGACCTCTGCGGTATAGCTTTTCTCCATTGTCTCTTGAGTACCTTTTTTTACCAAACGAAGCCTCCTCCCAGACTCCTTCTGGCTGATAAGTGTTTACTGGGCTTCCGCCGATCTTGGGCACGAGAAGACCACTCGCTGCCAGAGCATTGTCACGGAGCATCCACGACGGCATTCTGAAACGCGGTCCCCTAGAGAGGAACCGGTTCTCCGGGTCCAGTGTATAGTTCGTGTCATTCTCGCTAATTCTTGTGGCCTTGGATGTTTGTTTGTAAGTGTCACTAGTAACGATTAAGCGTATCAGATTCTTAACGTCCCAACCAGAATCCACAAAGGCAATGGCTAGGTAGTCGAGAAGTTCTTGGTTCATCGGAGTTTCTCCTTGGGTTCCAAAGTCTTCTGATGTTTTCACCAGACCGACACCAAATATCTGTTGCCAGAAACGATTTACTATTACTCTAGCCGTTAGAGGATTGTCAGGACTGACGATCCATTTTGCTAGACCGAGACGGTTCTTTGGAAAGTTATCTGGCATTTTAGGTAAGGTTTTCGGTGTTCCCATGCTGACTTCTTCTCCTTGTTTTTCATACGATCCTTTGTCTAGGATGTAGGTTTGTCTGGGCTTGTCCCTGTCTTCCATTACCATGACCTTTGGGCCGGAGCTTTTTAGTTTATTGAGGCGATCGTTTAGTTCCTTACGTTTTTTGGTAAGCTCAGCGAGTTGGGTGTCGATTATTTTCTTTTCTTTATTTATAGGTGCGTCGGATTTTTCACTCACTGACAACCTGAACTTGCCGAGGTTATGACTGACATGAGGGGAGTCATGTCGCAGGATAAATTGAATGATAGCGCCCTTGCCTGCTATGGCTTTATCGTTCAGTCGGAAAACACCCTCATGCTCACGATCAACGTTACGACCTTCGTGAACGGCCCATCCGGTGGCAGTGTTCCCGTCATAACTGGCACTGATTTTGTGAGATCCTTGTTCGAAAGTTGCCTCTGATGAAGCAAATTTAAGAGGTTCAGGTTCTTTGGATCCTTGTCTTGTTATTGACGCTTCAAAACCTGTAAGAACGAAATTTCCACTATCAGATCTTGCCAGTCCTCCGCCTGTCATTGATGGATCCATGAGAGCTTCAAGCCTTATCGATCCTATCTCGGCGATGTCAGTTTTTGCTCTGATTGTGTAGGTATCATTCTTAGGGTTCTCGCCACTGACGAGTATAGATTTGTCTTTTTGAAGGGTCAGCTTCTGAACCTTGGCATTTGTTTCGGTCGGTGTGAGGATTTTCCATACCTGATCATCTTGTAATTCAGGCCCTTCTTTAAGTACTTGTATTTCACGTTCTTTGATCTTTTGATTTATAATTTCAATTTCTTTGGTCGTTTTATCAATTTCAGCGATCTGCTCCTGCGTTGGTACTGTGAGATTAGGCGCTTGCTGTCCATTCCCTCCTCCTCCATCGATGGGGGTCTGGTTAAAGTAAGCGCTCATCTGGTAATATTCTTTCTGAGTGATAGGATCGAATTTGTGGTCATGGCAACGACAACAATTGAACGTTAATCCTAGCCAGACAGTTCCTGTCGTCTCAGTCATATCCATTACGTAATCGACTCTGTTCTCCTCTTTGATCCTGCCGCCTTCACCATTGATAGGATGATTGCGAAGGAATCCGGTAGCGAGTTTTTGCTCGAAGGTGGATTCAGGGAGTAGGTCCCCGGCAATTTGCCAGACAGTGAATTTATCAAAGGGGAGGTTCTCATTGAAGGACTTGATGACCCAGTCTCGCCAAGGCCACATGGTCCTTTCACCGTCCCCCTGGTATCCGTTACTATCTGCGTAACGGGCAGCGTCGAGCCATGCCCAGGTCATTTTTTCGCCGTACGCTTGTGAATTGAGCAGACGGTCAACTAACTTTTGGTAAGCTTCAGGTGAATTGTCTGTGACAAACTCTTTTATTTTGTCGGGGCTAGGAGGGAGTCCAGTCAGGTCCAAACTGACTCTTCGAATCAATGTCTCCAGATCAGCTTGGGGTGAGGCTCCCATTTGTGATTCCTTTAGAGTTTTTGAAACAAATTCATCAATCGGATGCCGTTCAGTTAAGGATATTGTTTTTTCAGGTTTAATGAATGCCCAGTGCTTTTCATATTTGGCTCCAGATTTGACCCATTCTTTGAGTATATCCTTTTGTTCCTTTGAGAGCTTTAGCTTGGCGTCCGGGGGAGGCATGATCTCATCAGGATCATCTGATAGGATTCGGTAGATAAGTTCGCTCTGTTCGAGATCATTTGGAACGATAGCTGATACTCCGTCGTGCGCTGTGGTGGCATCTTTAAAGTTATCAAGTCTGAGCTTTGCCTTCCGTTTGTTTTGATCTGGTCCGTGGCAAAAATAGCAGTTTTCAGAAAGTATTGGTTTGACGTCCTTATTGAAATTAATCTCAGCCCAAGAAAATTCAGTCCATGTCAGTACACAGAGTGTTGAGAAAAGAATGGATTTTAACTTCATTAGCGGGAAATTATTCAGAGCATTTTACTGAATTCATAGAAAAATAAAACCTTCTTTGTTTACCTTTTCTAGATGCTGAAACAGCAAAGGTTATGATCATAAAATGATCCAAAAAGCAGTTTTATTACTATTTTACTCTGTAATATATAATCGAAGAAATCCGCGGTCCCCGTTTTCTTTTCCAATTGGGTGGGGAAATCTGTACCTAGTAATTATATTGCCTTCTTGATTTAGAGTCTCTGAGCCTAGCTTAACTGCGGTATTTTCCCAATCTTTCAAATTGCCACTTGTCTGGACTATGAATCTGACATCGCGGTCTCCCTGGGCCCTGGCAAATTCGATGACCAAATACTTATTATTGCCCTGTTGGCTTAGGCTAATGCTCGGTAGAGGTATCCGGTTAATTGAGCTGACTGGAGAGTTTCCTAGCGCATATTCTACAAAGTTATTGAGTCCATCCTTGTCAGGGTCTGCTGATGGGCCCGAGACGTTGGGGTCTGAGATGTTTTGGGCAGAGAACTCGATGAGTTTCCAATGATCATAACTGATAGACCCTCTTGGATTCCCACCCACTTGTGTTGATGCTTTCCAATTCGTTCCATCATTATGATCACCGAGCGGGTTAATGATCTGTATTGAATGGCCGTCAAGATTATTTAGGGAAGGCCAGGGAGATTCTTTTCGATAATAAAAATCGTGAATTGGTTTTCCAGACCAATTAATTAATCGTGTTCTCTCACCACCGTTGTTGAGTTTCCCTTCGTATTGGCCTGCAATGGACCCTTGATCACTGTTACGCATTTCAAAGGCGGACCGATCACTGACGATGAGTACACTTGACTGCGGTGGTAATGATCTAATTTCAGATTCAGAGAAGTTAAAATAAATCCCGTCAGTGAAACGGACTCCATTCAAATCAATGGAAAGTTCACTGATGTTTTTCAATCTGATAAATTCGAATAAGTCTCCGTCATTGTGACCGGCTTCTATTTCATCTGGGGTCGGGCCTTCCGGGTTGTAAAGGATTTCCATAATCGCAAGATTTTCATTTGATGCGGGGACCGTATCGACCGTGAACTTAGCGGACGTTAATCCGCTCCACTCGTTACCGTCACGAGCACGTGCCATGACGGTAACTGGTTCGGTGATTGTTAGGGGCTTATTCAGAGGATTTGTCCTCGTTGCTTCAAGTTGCATTTCCATGACCATGTCGCTACTTGACCTGCTGCCATTATGCATTTCAACGGCAATGAGATTGGGTCCCTCCACGAGTGCGTTCGCGTTTACGATGTAATCATCCAAGTCACCTTCGTTTAAATCGCTAGTATCATTCGAGGTTGTCATTTCGAAAGTAGCATTAGGATCAAGGTTTGAGTCCCTGAAAATTTCTTTACCGTTTAAATAGACGGCGCCACCCCCATCCGACATAATTTTTAATCTCAGCTCGTAATGACTTTGAGAATCCTCAAGTTCAAAGATTTTCCTGAAGTAGGTAGTTACTTGCCTTGGTCTTGGATTAATCTGTGTCTCGATAGGAATATTAGTTCTGGGTAACGTGCCCGTATCGGAGATATTTCCGAAGCCGAGGGGTGAAGGTCCTTCTTTCCATTCCGAATCATTGTACTGAGGTTCTTTCCATTCAGTTCCTAGATCTCCATCTGTATCACTGTACTTCCAGACTGAATTGAGGGGTAAGATAATCACATCTACGCTAGATCCTGACTGGCTAGTCGCTTTAGGATTAATTGATCCTCCAACTTCTCTGGGGTCTGATCCGTCAGTGGTATAATAGATCTTTCCTTTCTCGTTGGTGATTGCAAGATTGTATCCTTTTGGAACGCTTCCACCTAATTGACTGAACTGGGGCGGTTCTGTTTTTGGCCATAGTCCGTTATTTCTAAATTCTTCTCTTCTGGGTCCTAAAAGATATTGTCTGCGGCCATTTGTAGTATTTGCCCAGGATCTGATAACGTTTTCATTTATGGATTCCTTATTCATGTAGCTAAGGAGGTCGCCAAATTCACCATACAGTTGATCGGCGAGTTTCTTTAGATGTGAATGTTCAAAGTCACGGTCATCGAGGACTCCGCCATTGAATAGATGCTTATTTATTCTGTCAGCAAATAGGATTTTGAATTCTTCCCAACGGGATAATCCTCTCCAAAGGTCCCTGAGTTCGCCACTCCCTGTTGCTATGAAAGGTTGAATCATCTCCGTGGGGATTGGGCGATTTCCCCGATTGTACATTGCACCTTCAGCGTCCCAAATATAGAGACGGTACCGGCCACGGTCTGAGCGTTCTCGTGCCGCGACCCAATTATTGTGGGGCCAGTCCCAGGTCGCCATATAAATGTTCAACAGATAATAATCAATCATGTTTGTAACATCTGCCATTTCGAGGACCCTTGCCCAGTTCGCATTTGTTCTTGAGCTGTTTAGTCTCCTGATCATTTCGTCCCAAGCGACCATGTCCCCTTCTGCGACGTTACTGGCTTTGCCCTGTAAGGCGAGAGTGTCCCAATCCGTTTCGGAGTCAGAATCGTGCACACTTGCGAACCATGGAGAGCGGAGCCGTTCTACCATATTGTAAAATCCCTTAAGCTCAGCATTGACGTAAAGTGAATTAATGACTCCGGTACTTGCCGGTTGCCCCATGTCACGGCTCATTCGGCGAACCAATTCATCTACGATGAAAGGATTTCTGATGTCATTTTTACCGGCTCTGACTCGAAACCTCTTGTACTTATCAATAGGATCATCAATTCCATTTAAGGGTAATTGGACTTCAGAATTTCCGTACTCGTCTCGGAAATAAAGATTAAATGATGGTTTCTGGGTGCCTCTTGCTGGCCAGGGACTGGAACTGATTTGATCAAGTAACATTCTTGGTCTGGAGTAAGATGATGCAGCGGCTCTGATGCCGCAGTCTGTCCTGAATCCTGTGCTACCGTCAGTAAAATAGAACTCTGCGTGTATGGGTCTTTCATATGAGCGGCCCCGATTAATGACGTTGTTATAATCTGATGAGCTAGTCGGTTGCCATTGGTTATCGACGTACTGGCCCCCATTAATTGCAAATGCACCAAAAGGATCAAAGAGAGAACGCTCAATGTCACCCGTGATAATTAATGAAGGGGAATTTAAAAGCTTTGGATCCTGATCGATGAGATAGGTGTTTGTTTTTGTATCTGAGGGTATCAAATTTTCATTGAATGCTCTTGCCCGAATCACATGCCCTTTTTTTTCGGATACTTTTTTGAGTATTATTGGTTCCGTGTAAGTGAAGCCATTGGTTTTGCTGGGTTCGGACCCATCAGTCGTGTAGAAAATGGTCTCCTCAGGAGTCTCGTTTGTAATCTCAAGTTCAATGTTTCCATTTAAGAACCCACCACGAGTACTGAAGGAAGGAGATTTAACTTTGCCTGCGAAGGCTGGTCCAGAATTCATTGATCCTGGGCTCGGTTCGCTCAAGTAGACGAGTTCACCGGAATTATCCAACGCACCGTAACTATGAAAGTTATATTGTTTAGGAAATTTTTTACTAAATTTACTTTTTGAATTTCCCTGATCATCAAACAATCCAAGAAATTCACCGCTACTGCTTAGCTTGAAGTTGGTATGAAGATATTTGGCGCCTCTTATCTCTTCATTCATTCCGTCGGCTAAAATCAGAAGGTAACCCTTTGCAGGGATTGAAGTCGTTTCCGGAAATTTCCATTTCCCAGGCTCTTCATCGTCATCACTCAGAGACCAGTTACTGATATTAACCGCTTCATTCGCAGAATTAAAAAGTTCTATCCAGTCAGAACTTTCATTTTCGATGCTCTTATCATTAAATATGGCAGGTTCATAGATATCAGAGCTCGGTTCAATTAGTCCGGGAAAGTAGCTGACAGTTGAACCGGTTTGGACCAGAACCTTGTCCTGAGTATTTGCCTGATCGATGAGGACAGAAAAATCTAGGCGAATGCTTGTCAGGGGGTCGTTGTTTGTGACTTGTATTGCAAGATTGTTTTCTCCTGCCTTTAGGATTTCCCTTGATGTTCCGACTTTCAATTTTGTGAATCGTGTAGATGATGAGCCTGCCCGGTAAGAGACTTGATCCCAGTAAATGTGAGACTTTGCTGCTCCGTTATTAGCTCTACTGATTTCCTTGCCGTTGAGCCAAGCGATGAAACCGTCATTGTAGTTTATGCTAAGTATGATGGGCCTCTGAGAAGTTATATCCTCAGCCGATACTGAAAATTCTTTTCTTACATACAGTGATGGGGAAATTCCATAGAGTTGTGATCTTACGTTCGTTCTTATGGTTCCAAGATCATAGCCGATAGGTGTTCTCCCCGTTTTCCAGTTCGAATGATCGAACTGATTTGTCCACCAAGCCGGCCAGTTACCGGCGAAAGGTTGGTCATTTGAATCCCAGCGTATGAGACGTTCGGTACCCTTGCATAAAATTTCATTTATTCTGACTTCTCCAGAACAGACGCTAACGATACTCAAGAATGAGATGAGTTTTAGGGAATGGGTAATTTGATTAAAGAGGAATCTATACATGATAGGGCAAATCCTTATCAAAATTATTGTTCTGATCGATAGACTCTGTATTGCCGGGTCCTCTTCACCGTATTTGAATTATCAGTGAAGTTAGTGATCTGTTCTTCTTCAGTTGAGAGCAAGGAGTCAGGAAGATTTGATTTCCAAGCACTGAGGTTATCGGAGTATTGGACCTGATAATTAAAGCCTGGTTGCATTTTCCAAGAAATTGTATTCTTTCCGTTTGGTTGACGGATAATTGATCTGATCTTAAAAGGGTCTTCAGTAATGGTAAGTTTTTTTGTGTCTGCATAAACTGCCCAATCGTCAAATAGCATCCAGTTGTTTCCCCATCCGGAATTGGATGTGCGTTGCCACACGATAGCGATTCCTCCTAGATCAAGTCTTGTATTTCTTTTAGTGAAAGGGGCGTCCTCGAAGATTTGAAATCCACTCAGATCGACTGACCAAGTATTATTTTTAAAGTCCACTTCTGCAGCGAGGATCTGTACTTCGTTACGGATGAATTCTTCTCCCGTATCATATTTGTCTCTACCATCTTCTCTCCATAAACCGAAAGAGGTTTCTGTGTTATTGTAGGTCAGTGAAGCGAGGTTTGTTCCATTAGAATTAAAAAAACTAATAAAGAAACTGTCTCTCTGTGGATCGTCATTGCCCTCATCGGAGTCATTAATACCAACAACAGCTTCGAGTCTAACGATATGTTCTCCAGTCCTATCGGGATCATGTCTAATTTGTCTAAGGACAGTAACGGTATCAGTATTTCCTCCTGGTGAGTTGTATCCGATGAAGGCGCTTTGTCCTAGGCCCTCAACAGCTTCAGGCTCGATCCCATGAGCGCCACGGCCATTAGAGGTTCCATTCCAGTCATCATAACCTACCAATTCATCATCGCCAGAAGGAGCATCTTCAAAATCAGTGAAGTATAATTCCCTCTCCGCTAGTGCTAAGGAATTTATTATCAACAATAAAATTGATGAGATGAGTATCTTTGGAAAATTTAGCTTGGGGTGGGGCATTAAATTATTGGTTTAGGGACTAAAAAAGCGGCCCCTATGCGAGGGCCGCTTTTTTAAAATAGTCTGTAATATTTTGATTTAAGACTTATAAGCGGACTTGCACGTCATCACCTTCACCTTCGTCATCACCTTCGCCTTCGTCATCACCTTCGCCTTCGCCTTCGTCATCGCCTTCGCCTTCGTCATCGCCTTCGCCTTCGTCATCACCTTCGCCTTCGTCTTTGTCAGGGCGTGGCTTCTTTGGGCCTTTTCCTCCCTTTCCTTTATGGTGACGGCAGTGTCTTAGGTGTAATGTGAATTCATCAGCCGCAATACCACCATTTTCGTCATCATCTAATCGAGAAAAAATTCTTTCGATACTCTTGGGGAAGCGTTTAGCAAGGCGCTCAATAGCACCTATTGCACCGAACTCTTCAGCGCTTAGTGCGCCATCACCGTCAGTGTCAACTTCAGCAAATCTTTCGTTACGCTTTTCTTCGATCTTTGCACGAAGTGCATCACGAGCTGCTTCACGTTCTTCTTCAGATATTTCTCCATCTTCGTCAGTGTCCCATGAAGCACGCTTTTCTTTGGCGCGATTCTTTCTAGCATCTTTGGCTGCTTGACGCTCTTCTTCATCCAGAACGCCGTCTTCATTCAGGTCATACTTAACAAGAAATTCAGGAAGATTTCCGTTGCCGAAAACTTTTCCGCCTTCTTCGTCATCGCCTTCTGGCTTTTCAGGGCGCTCTGGTCTTTCTGGCTTTTCTTGCTCTTCACCTTCTGGCTTTTCAGGGCGCTCTGGTCTTTCTGGCTTTTCCCACTGCTTAGGTGGTTTTGGGATCCAGCCCCAGCCCCAGCTCCAGCCTTTGTGACCGCCAGCTGATGAGATCGTGACTGTTGCCAAGATGATTGATAAGATAAAAGTTAAGTGTTTCATTATGATGTTTTGGGGGTATGAAAATTTCTATATTTTACTTTGTATGTATTATTAGACGTCAGCAACCACTATTTGGTTACAAAATATTCTTAATTATTGCGTAATAAGCGAGAAAAATCGTCGATTTTATTTTTTGCAGCCTTTTCTTCTCGTTCTTTTTGGCTAATGGGCTCATTTCCATTTTCCACTGAGTTTAGAGGTTTTTCTGTTTCCGGGGTTGTTTTGTCGAGAATTTCTTTAGATTCATCATCGAGTAGGGCCACGACATCATCCCACCAGGCTTCACGATCTAAGGCCTCTTCTTCGAGAATCATTTTCTGATCCTCATCTAGAATAGAGTAGATTTCAGCTTCTACGTCCGGGACTGGGGATCCAGGCTCTACTCGTGTCTTAATTCCACTTAGTAAATTATTGCCGTCGGGATTCAGTGATGGATGAAATGTGGGTAAGGATTTGGCCAGTATTGGGAAAATAAAGTCTTGCTGTTCTTCTGTAAGATTCAGTTTTTCAGTTAATTCATCAAGTCGCTTATTGGCCTGTTTTTCAACTACCAGAGCACGGGCCGTGAGTTGTTTTCGCGTGAGTTCAGGTTCCTTAATTGTTCGGGTTGGTGGGATTTTATTGCCTTGATCAGAATTAGATAATTTAGGTTCTTTATTATCAATTAGCGGATTCTTTCTGGATCCTAGGCTGACATTTGACTTCTGAAGTGTGGCCTTTTCCGACTTGGCTACCCCTGATTCAGATTTATTTGGTTGTGACGTTTTTCCGTTAGGGTCAACTGGAATGGATTGAGGAACATAACTATAAATAAAAATCGCTAGCAAAGCTACAGTGCCACTGATGATATATGTTTTAACAGATATTTTCATTAGACCTATAAAAAGAGTTTATGCAGAAAACGGACCATTTCATCCTTAATTGAATTTGTACTATCAGTTCGCAATTCCTACTGAACTTAATGGCTTTAAAGGATTTTTTTCAAGATTTACCATTGCTAATTGTAGTTTTTTCCGAGCACGCATCTTCGTCACCTTCACTTTTGATTCGGACCAGCCCGTTAATTGGCATACTTCTTTGACCGTTTTTTCTTTTAGTTCCATTAATCGGACCACGGTACGTTCTTGCTCATTGAGAGTTGAAAGGAGTTCTTGAATCAATTCTTCGATTAATTCGTTTTCTGTTGCTTTGGGCCTTCTTGAATAGCTTAATTTTGGTTTAATAGCTGTTTGAACTGCTCTTTCTCCATAAATGAGCTCTGGTCTTATCTTTTTTTTCCTGAGTCGATCATAGCAGGTATTGACTGCAATTTTTGATGCCCAGTGGTCGAAAGGTTTTTCGCCGGCATATTGATGAATCTTGGAAAATATTTTCATGAATATTTCCTGTAAAAGATCCTGTTTTTCATCACCTAGGGTGAGATTTTTCCGGGCAATAGGCTCAAGTACTGGATAAAGTATATCAATTAGTTCCTCGCAGGCATGCTCATTGCCTCTTCTTGCAAGGGAAACAATGCGATTTACTGGATTTTCCATGTTAAAAATTAACGTATTTACATAATAAACACAGAAACATTACTCGAACATGAAGATGATTTGTTTTTTAATCAATAATTGGCTCTAAATGGAGGTTTTTTTTGCGGCCACTCAAATCATTGACGATCAGGTGGCAGGGGTTACAATCTGAACCAATGAGAGCGCTTTACCTGTTATTTGTTTTTGGATTCGTACAATTTGTGGATCCTGCTAATGCGCAAGACGGTGGTCCGATTGGTTGGACCAAGGAGGAGATAGTAGCACAGTTTGGTGAGCCCATAGGAGATGCAACGAAGGCACTCTTGGACAGTGATGGGACAAAGGCAGATGTTTTTAACGCTGCGAACTTCGGCTTCGATTTTAACGTCGAGTACAAAGACAATATTGCGTGGGTAGTGACTTTTCATGGAAGAAAAGTTCGTAGAAGCATGGCTGATTCGTTGGTTGCACTGAACTGCGGTCCTAAGGTTGCGACTGGTGAATTTTTAAGTGGTAAGTACTGGATAGAAAAAGAAAAAAAAATACATGCATTTTATTATTCAGCACCGATGCCGAGGCTAGTCGTTATGACAGAAAAAAGCCTCGAGTCGAAGAGGACTCCGAGGGAGATTATTTTGAAAGCTCTTCCCAATGTTTTATCCTCTGCTGCTGGCAATCAGAAGCAGGCCCTTTCTGGAACAAAGAATGATCCCTTTGCGCAATTTCGTAAGGGAGGTGGCGCATCTTCAGAAAAGAGCGAAGAGGATCCTAAGAAAGAATCAGATCCCAAGGAAGAGCCTGAAAAGAGTAAGAGTTTGTAGGCCCTTTGCTCAGATAGTCATGCTTGCGTAACCTCCGTCCACGACTATCTCGGCTCCAGTAACAAAGCTACTCGCTTTTTCTGATGCGAGAAATAGTGTCGCACCGATCAGCTCTTCTGAGTCTCCGAACCTCTGCATGGGAGTGTGTCCCATGATAGAAGCGACTCGATCTTCGGTGAGAACCTTGCGGTTTTGTTCCGCGGGAAAAAAACCAGGAACGAGCGTATTTACACGGATCCCTTCCTTTGCCCATTCCCTTGCCAGATTTTTACTGATGTTATGGACGGCAGCTTTAGTCATTGAATAAGTGAAGACTCTAGAGAGGGGAATAACTCCAGACATGGATCCGACATTAATGATCGATGCACTGATGTTATTTTCTAAGAAATACTTCCCGAACACTTGGCAAGTGACAAAGACTGCTTTGGAGTTTGTTTCAAAGATCTTATCAAATTCTTCTTCTGGGACCTCAAGGAATGGTGTTGGTGAGTTAATTCCTGCACCATTAACTAAGAGATCGCATTTTTCTGAACGGTTGATGATTTCTGTGAGAAGAGACTCAATAGAATCTTTTTGTGTGACGTCAGCTTCAAGGAAGTAAGCCCTACCGCCGGAATCTTCGATATTTGCGATTCTTGATTTGGCCTTGTCCTCATTGCGGCCCACGATCACAACTTCAGCTCCGGCTTTTGATAGTCCCTCGGCCATGGTTCCGCAAAGTTCACCTGTGCCTCCAATCACAGCTGCAGTCTTTCCTTCTAATGAGAATATTGAATCAATGTAAGACATAAGGATTACCTGTCTACGCGTGCACTTCCTCCACTCACTAATTTTTCAACTTCTTCCAGAGTCGCCATGGTCGTGTCTCCGGGAGTCGTCATTGCTAGTGCCCCATGAGCTGCTCCGTATTCGACGGCGAGTTGTGGGTCATTGTGCTTAAGGAATCCATAAATGAGTCCACTCGCGAATGAATCTCCACCGCCGACCCGATCAAATATTTCAAGGTCCGGTCTGTGCGAAGCTTCGTAAAATTCCCCGTCATGCCATGCGATAGCCCCCCAATCATTCACTGACGCGGTTTTCACTTCACGAAGTGTCGTTGCAGTCGCCTTGAAATTTGGGAATTCGGTCACGGCCTGACCGATCATCTGTTTGAAGTTTTCAACGTTCAGGCCAGAAATATTTGCATCGACTCCCTCCACTTCAAAACCAAGACACGCAGTGAAGTCTTCCTCGTTGCCGATCATTACGTCTACGGACTTTGCAATTTCCCGATTTACCTCCTGTGCCCTCTCCTGACCTCCAATCGATTTCCATAGCGATGGTCTGTAGTTAAGGTCGTAGCTGATGATGGTCCCATGCTCCTTCGCTTTCTTGCATGCTTCAATGACCAATTCGGCAGTCGTTTCAGAGAGCGCTGCGAAGATGCCTCCGGTATGGAACCACTGTGAGCCCTGCTCTCCAAAAATGTGATCCCAGTCAATGTCTCCGGGCTTCATTTGTGAGGCTGCTGTGTGACCACGGTCAGAGGTTCCCTTCGCTCCGCGTATGCCGAATCCTCTCTCCGTAAAATTTATCCCGTTCCTCACTTCGCGACCGATTCCATCAAAATCAATCCACTGCACAAATTCAGTGTCGACACCACCTTGCAGAATGAAATCTTCAATGAGCCTGCCCATTTCATTTTCTGCGAACGCTGTGACGACCGCTGTTTTCATTCCAAAGCAACGTCTCAGGCCACGGGCCACATTATATTCTCCGCCACCTTCCCAGGCATTGAATTGTCTGGCCGTTCTTACTCTGCCCTCTCCGGGATCGAGCCTAAGCATGATTTCACCGAGTGAAATCTCGGTATATTTGCATTCAGAAGGTGATTTTATATCGAGTGCCATGGGGCGCCGATAATAGCGCTTCCATTGCCCATGTAAACTGCTTCTTCATTAAGAAGCGTCATTATTATGAAAATATGGGACTATTTATCGAAATTAGGTAATGCTTCAATGTCCCAGGGATCCGCATTGATCTGTTCTGCGAGATCATTAAATTCGGCAATTTCTGCGGCAGAAAAAAGCAGTCCTCCGGCCTCTTTGGTCCGGGTAGCTGCCTCTGCAAAGTCCTGTCCGGGCAGAAAAATGCTTTCATTGCCGTGACCCTTGATATCTTCAATCACAGCTCTGACATTTTCTTGTTGGTTTCGTCCACAAGCGAAGGCTCCACTACTGACTGCATCAGGATGAATGACCTGAAAATAAAAACTAGGAGTTCGTTTTTCTCCTTCAGGAATTTCTCGAGACCTGAGCGTTGGTAGAGAACCTCCAATGAATGAGGCCAGTATTTCATTAATGAGTGCCATGCCGTAACCTTTGTGCGCACCGAAAGGGACAAGGTACGCGGCCTTTTCAGGATCTGTCGTCGGATTCCCGTTCTCATCGACGGCTGCATTTTCGGGCAACGGCTGACCTTCTCTTTTCAGCTGTTGGACTCTTCCCATGGCGACAACTGACGTTGCCCAGTCAATGACGATGGGAAATCCGATCGAATCGGCTGTAGGAAATCCCCAGCTATGAGGATTGGTTCCAAGTGTCGGATGCTTGCCCATGAATGGCACGACCTCGGCCAGTCCTGCCGTGCAGTTCGTATAAGCGATGTATCCTCGATTTGCTGCGTCCAGAACGTATCCTCCTCCCCAGAGATAATGAAAGGCATTGTCGACGGATACTTGCCCGATTCCGTACTTATCTGCTAGTTCGATACACCTTTCGATGGCCTGGTAAGCAACGCTCTGTCCTAGTTTTTTATTGCAGTTCCATGTTTCGCTCGCCTTAAAGTTCTTTTCTATTATTTCGATCTCGGCTCCTGGAGTGCAACCGTCATTGCCTGAACCAAACAACTCGTCCAGATGAATCGCTTTCAGTGCATTGTGCGTTCGAACGCCGTGGGTTGATGCGAAGGAGCAGAATCTGGCAGCATCATTCGATTCTGCTTCAGTAAATCCCCTTTGTTGGTAGGCCTTACTGACTAGTGAATTGTGTTCACTTTCTTGGACGATATAGAATTTTTCTTTCATATTTTTATGAATCAAATTTGTTGGCCTGAGTGTAATCATCTTTTCCATTTAAGAATGATATCAGGTTTCGAGTGGCCATTCCGGCCTGTCTTTCTACAGACTCATGAGTTCTAGAGGCAATGTGTGAAGTGATAATACAGTTAGGGGCATCTAGAAGTGGATGATTTTCCTGAGGTGGTTCGCTGTCCAAGACATCAGTCCCATATCCCCCGACTCTCCCACTCAACAATCCTTCCTTCATCGCTTCAGCTTCGACTAGTTCACCTCGCGCGCAGTTGATCACAATCACGTTATCCTTCATTTGCTCTATCTTTGAGGAGTTGATCATTCCGTGCGTTTCATCGTTAAGAAAACAGTGCAAAGAAACAATATCAGAACCGCAAAGGACCTCGTCCATGTTTGAACATTTTCTTATTCCGTGATCATTAGCAAAATCCTCATCAAAGAAGGGATCATAAGCAATGATATTTAATCCGAAAGCACTTGCACGGATAGCGACTTCTTTGCCGATCCTTCCGAGCCCGATGATGCCTATCGTTTTACCAAGTATTTCATTTCCGACCGGTTTTTTCCAACCCGATTTCCAGGCACCTGAAGAGACTTCATTCGCGTTCGAGTGAATTTTTTTAGTCAGGCCGAGTAGGAGGCCGAAGCAGTGTTCCGCGACTGTTGTGTGATTGACTCCTGGAGTGAATAGTACCGGTATTTTTTTTGCGGTGGCATGTTCGACATTAATTTTATCGAGTCCGATTCCGTATTTGCTAATTACCTTGAGCCGTGGCAGGGATTTATTAATGACCTCTTCAGTTATCGCGTCATCACCACAAAGGAAACCATCAAATTCTCCCGCCAGCTCAAGCATTTTTTCTTCGGGTAGAGGCCCGCGTTCTCTGGCAATTTCCCAACCAGTTGAGGATAGAAGGTCATGGTGTGGCCCGGGAGTGTCTTGATAAGATGTAGTGGTTAACAGTATTCGCATAGTGTAGGCTATATTCAGTTTCGATTTTTAGTCTTCAGTCAAGTAAAGTGAACGATAAAATGAAAATGGAAGCCGGTCAGCAGCCCTTGGACCGGTTTATGGATGAGGCTGATTTAAAGAATAATGATTTAGTTAAGTGTTCTAAGGAGGGTTTAACACATAAGCAGGTTTCTAAGGCAAGGAAAGGTCGTAGGATTACACAAAGAATGCAAAAAAAGATTCTATGCGCATGGAATGACCTTACTGGAGAGAAGAGGGAAATGAATGAGCTTTTCAATTATCGTGGGCGGTGATGGCTGATTTTACTATAGTTGGTGGTGGTTTAGCCGGTTGCAGTCTGGCTATTGCCCTCCATAAGAGAGGAAAAGATGTAAGAGTCGTAGACCGTGGTGACTCAGTGACTTCCACTAAGGTGGCAGCCGGCATCGTTAATCCCATCACCGGTCCGTATCTCACGAAGGGGCTACGATTCAATGAGTACTGGTCACATGCATTAAAATTCTACAGGTCCTTTGAAGGTTTAGTGGGGAGGACTTTGTTTCGCGAAATGAGAATGGTTCGACTCTTGGACTCTGAGCAGCAGGTGACTAAATGGCAGAGCCGACTCAAGTCTCCCTCCTATCAAGAATGTCTAACGGATGATTCTTTTCATATAGGGGATGAGTTTCATTCAGAATTTGGTGGCTTTACAATTAAAAGTGCTGGTCATTTACTCACGACGGATTTCATTGAAGCAACAAAAAGATTTATGGGTGATCAGTGGCAGGTTGGGGAAATTTTTGAGCCCCAACCTGAAGGGATCACTATTTTTTGTGAAGGCGTGAACGGTGTAAATAATCCTCTATTTGATTGGGTCCATTTTAGGCCTGCTAAAGGAGAAATATTAACGGTCCGGATCAATGATCTCAATGAGGACCGCATAGTGAACCGTGGGAGGGTATGGTTATTGCCTATTGGTGATGGTGTCTTTCGTGCCGGCGCAACCTATGACTGGGATTCAAATAATTGTAATGTTACTACTGAGGGTAAGGACCTCATAGAGTCGCGCCTCAAGAGATTGATTAAGGTTCCTTATGAGATTCTGGATCAGCAGGCAGCTGTCAGACCAGTGATCGGATCAAGGAAACTTTTGATAGGTATTCATCCTGGTCATGAAAACGTTGGTTTCTTTAATGGGTTAGGTTCGAAAGGTGTTTTATTAGCACCTTTCTTTGCGGAGAACTTTGCAGCGCATCTTTGCGGAGAAGTAGCGATTGATGTGGAGGCTGATCTTCGTGGGAATCTATAAAGTAAAAATGATCATTGATAAATGAAATCAATACATTTAGCTCATCAGCTCGTCAGTGATCGGCTCGGGGGAGGCGAGGTAGTGATTGATGCTACTGCGGGGAACGGGCATGACACCCTGTTCCTTGCTCAGCAGGTAGGAGCGTCCGGGACCGTATATTCCTTCGATGTGCAGGAAGAAGCGATCCGAATGACCGGGTCGAGGCTCGAAGAGGCAAAAGTATCTGATAGAGTCATTATGTGCAATACCGGCCATGAGAATATGGATGAAGTGATCATTGCATCGGACTGGGGAAATGTTTCCGCGATCATGTTTAATCTTGGGTACCTTCCAGGAGGTGATCATTCCATAACAACGTTACAAGCAACAACGTTAACCGCTCTTGGAAAGGCTCTTGAATGTCTTAAGGAAGACGGATTTTTGGCTACCCTTTGCTATCCGGGTCATGACGAGGGACTTGAGGAATCTGTGAAAGTTTTGACTTTTCTGGAATCCTTGGATCAGTCTCAATTTCTAACGAAGAATTACCGGGACGCGAGTGCTCCAGATAATGCTCCTTTTCTAATCTCGGTCCAAAAGAGATCAATTTAGAGGTAGTTGCTAAAGTTATTGGTTCTGTATTACATTGTTACCTTGTCACGAAAGCTTCAGTTATTTACCAATGGATTCGCCTTGTGGGTTACTCTTGGCGCTGTTCTGGCCTGGATAAGCCCCGATCTATTCACTTGGTTCACACCATACATTGGGCCTGGTCTGGGGGTCATTATGCTGGGCATGGGGATCACATTGAGTTTTAAGGATTTTAAGGAAATTTTCAAACGGCCAGGGACCATTGGGGTTGGTGTCGGAGCACAGTTTATCATTATGCCATTACTGGGATGGTCATTAGCAACATTGTTTAAACTGGAGCGTGATCTGGCTGTTGGTTTGATCCTAGTAAGTTGCTGCCCCGGTGGCACGGCGTCCAATGTGATTGCTTTTCTTGGTCGTGCAAACTTACCCCTTTCGGTTCTCATGACTATGTGTTCCACGTTCATGGCTATCTTTATGACGCCATTACTGACTGATACTTTGGCAAGCCAGTACATGGAAGTATCGGCAACTAAGATGCTTCTGACCACGGTGCAGATTGTTCTGATTCCTATCGTTGTTGGAATACTTCTCAATCAATATTTCCCAAATAAGGTCAGGGCTGCCAAGGACGCGGCTCCTTTAGTTTCCGTGATCGTCATTGTTTTGATTGTGAGTTGTATCATTGGACTGAACAAAGAAAAGATTCAGAGCGCTGGAATCTCTTTATTTATTGCCGTCCTTCTCCTCCATTTGGGCGG
>CACJBM010000002.1 GCA_902591645.1 uncultured Verrucomicrobiota bacterium
GTTGCTTATTTGAATGGAACACGAATCGCATCTTCGCAGGCACCTGGGAATCTTACCTGGAATTCATCAGCCACTCAAACTCATGATGACGGGTCGGCCACTATATTTCAAAAATTCGACACTAGTAATTTTATCAACCAGCTAAAATCGGGCCAAAACCTACTCGCTATTCACGCACTCAATGAAAGCACCTCAAGTAGTGACTTCCTAAATCAAGTTAAGCTTATCACTGGATTTGACGAAGATGCTGGAGACGGAGGCACTAACGGTTTCAAGTACACTGGGCCGATCACTCTCCAAAAGACAGCACGACTCTTTGCTAGGACCTTTGACAGTGATGGAGGAAATTCCACCAGCTCCGGACGGACCCCAGTAGGAACTGGTTGGAGTGCACCTTTAAAAATTGAATATCTAGTCAATGAGGAGCCAGCCTCAGCCTCTAATCTTGTGATTACAGAAATTATGTATGACCCCTATGATTTCGCAGGGCCAAAAACAAATAATAATGATTTCGAATGGATTGAACTGCAAAACACTTCATCAAATCCCATATCTCTTACTGGTGTAAACTTTAATAACGGTATCGAATTCACTTTCCCTGGATTAACTCTCGAACCAAAAAAAAGTACGGTCATCGTCGGAAATCTTGAAGAATTTAAAAAAATTTATGGTGCTAACACAAACTATTTAATAGCAGGAGAATTTTCTGGAGCACTTAATAATGGAGGTGAGGACATACAACTGATCACGGCCGGTGGAGATATCATCCAGAGAATTTCCTATCCTGACAACATTGCAAATGAAGGATATTCACTTGTCCTAGGAATAGATGGGTGGCGCCAAAGCAGGACACTTCTTGGATCTCCAGGTATTAATGAAGCAACCGAAATTGAATTGCCAAATGTCTTCATTAACGAAGTACTAAGTAATTCAGTTCCGCCTCAAGTGGACACGATAGAATTATACAATCCTAATCCTTTTCCAGTTAACATCTCAGGATGGTTACTCACTGACGACCTTCGGGATCATCTCAAATTTAAGATACCTGATGGCGTTCAATTGCCAGAGAAAGGTTACTCTATTTTTACTGAAAATGATTTCGAAAATTTTGCATTAGACTCATTCGGAGAGGAAGTATTTCTGATTGCAAACAATTCAAATAATCAAAGGCTGGGTTACGTCAACGGATTCAAATTCGGAGACTCCGGGTCTGGATTCTCTATTGGAAGGCACGTAACCTCAGATGGAAATATCCGATACGAACCCATGTCGACTCAGACATTTGGTTCTGCAAATTCCGAGCCTATATCAGGTCCTCTCATAATCACTGAATTAATGTATCACCCCGAAAATAATAATGCAGAATACATCGAAATTAAGAACATAGGATCTTCAACATTTAACCTTCAGGGCACAGAGATTAGCGGCATAGACTATCAGTTTAATGACCCAAGATCTACTCTGAATCCTGAACATATTCTACTCATCGTTAAAGAAGATCCTACCACTTTCCGTAATAATTACAGTGTCCCAGAAAAGGTGGCAATTTATGGCCCCTTTGTTGGCTCCCTAGATAATGGAGGCGAGCGAATCAGAATAAGAATTCCGGAAAAGTCCGCGATAAATGGTGAACCTGATCTGAAAGTGTCTATTGATATCGCTGAATACTCAGATCAAGACCCTTGGCCAACTTCTGCCGATGGCCAAGGAAGCTCATTACATAGGACAGATCCTATAAAGTATGCCGGAGATCCAAAGAGCTGGAAAGCTGCAGCCCCTTCCCCAGGAATAACAAATAATGATGATTTCGACTGGAGGGAACTATTTTTTAGTCCTGAAGAAATTACTGACAATGCACTATCGGGCCCTCTCGCAGACGCGGATTCGGATGGCATTGCAAACATCCTCGAATATTTACTTGGTAGTGATCCAAGAAAATCTGAAACAAGAATATTTAAGGAATTTATTAGACAAGAACGAGCCAATGAGACTGGTAAATTCGAACTCAAAATTAAGCGGTTAAAAAATATTGTAGGGTACGAAATAATTATTGAAAGTTCTACTGATCTGATTAATTGGATCGCGCCCACTGAGCAATTGATCTTAAAGGAACAATCAGATAACGGGGACGGAACTGTCAATATAACCTATTCAACATCCGACCCTTTAACTTCTAGAAAAACCTACTTCCGGATAAGAGCTATTGAATCACCTTGATAAGATTCCCAAACAGCCAAGAATTCCTTTGCTGCATCAGGATCATTTAATATAACGCCTCCTCCTTTGTATTTTTCCTTTCGTTGAACACTAAACTCAGCCCATCCATTAGGGTTGAGTTTTTTTTGTAATTCGAGCGCCACTCTTCCCATTGTCATCCGGACATTTAGCTCTACCACGTGCCTCAACATTAACCTTCCATCATCATCACGCCAAACCAGAGCATCTACTCCGACTGGACCGCAATATCCTGGTAACAACTTTAATATGGTTGATGGTATCTTTTCATTATACCAAGAAAGAAAATCAACTTCCTTAAACAAAAATTCTGAAACCTCTGGACTAAGCATCTTGCTAAATCTTGGAGCCAATCTTATCCCTCTGAACTGTCCCCTCGAATCATTAATGAGCTGAGTCATTCCTAGACATTC
This sequence comes from uncultured Verrucomicrobiota bacterium, assembly GCA_902591645.1. The sequence goes on from CACJBM010000002.1 coordinate 2,649, forward strand.
AATCTCTCCATTTTGTATTTCATACAAAACTGAAAAATCCTCAACTCTCTGCAATAAGGGTTCAGCGACAATAAATCCATGCATCTGAATCTTCCTCTCAGCCCACACCTGCACCTCTTTAGAAAATGATTCCGCAATCATGTGACCCTTTCCAGAACAGCCAAAAGCAGATTTAAAGAGAATTGTATTCCCTCTCAAAACATCTTTTACTTCACTAAGATTTCTGCAAAATCCACCTACCTCATCTCGAACACCTAGCTCCTGCTCAAGATTAACACCAATTTCTTTAGATAGCCAAGCCTCTGGAATCGGCTCTCTCCATTGCCAAGGCACTCGATCCGATACTGCCTGCCCATAGGGTTTTAAATGATCGGAGGCATCTATAGACCAGGCCCATGGCCGTAAGCCTCCAAGCTTACGACCATCAAGACCATGAAGAGGCAATACTTCAGGCAATTCAAGCCCCATGCTTTGTAGTTTCTCTAAGTTCTCAACTGAAGGAACATTACGGAACAATGCGATATCATCTTTACGACTCCAAGCAAACATCAGAATTTCCAAGTCTTTCTCGATCGCTCTTTCGAATCGATTAGCACGAAACTCGGTCCCACTCACTGAGGCAAGAGAGTACCATTCGGCATTTGGGTTGAACCAATGCACGACTGGAGTCCTTCCCCTAGATTGACCAGAAACCTTCATTTGAGAAATAAATTCATCATCAAAACCCGCAGCAACACGTCCCCCTGAATTAAATGGAACCATCCCCTTTGCTCTGGAAGGTGATAATGGAAAGTGCAAAGAGCCACTAAACGCTTCCCAATCAGAATCATCTTCCCTTTTCCAATGCCGTAACCATTTAAGCCCATGACCAACATGATTAATCTCGTCTTGATATATTTTGTCTAATACTGCAGCGGTGCCAGTATCCCCAATGACTCTAAACTGTTCAGCATAATATTTTGAATAGTCTAAATTGGCTTGCTCAAAAGTAAGATTCATTCGAACGACAAAATCCATGATCGTATCCATTGAAGAAACAATGCGCCAAAAATAATCATTTAGTGGTAATTCTCCAAAAGAAATACCACAATCACTCATGCGTCTAAAATACATCTGCGTGTGCATCTGCTCTTCTCTCATCGCTTCATAAACGCCAGCTCGATAATCTTTGGGAGCATCAGGAAATTTCAGCAAAACAAGCGCCATTAATTCAGCTGCCAAGAGTTCATGGTTTGCCAAAAAATGCATCATGATGCCACGCTCTTTTTCATCAGCGATCCGATTAGAACCAGGGAAATCGGCACGATTCCCACGATCACCTATTGTCAATGATTCTGGACGCTCAGGGAACCGAGGTGTTTTGATAGCTTTGCCGCAAAAATTATCTTCAGCTTCGCGCGGACCTAGTAATAATTTATCCTCCAAAGAAGAAGAGAAAAGTATTCGCTCTGCAACTTCTCTTACATTCTCAGCCATATTATATATTCACTGGGACGGCAGAGACCGACATTACGGCATGACCATCCCTCATATCATCATTTTCAAAGTCTCCAGAAATTCTAACATGCTGAAATCCTGCACTCTCTAACAATAATTTAATCTCGTATTTCCCATACCATCTTAACCGAGAAAACTTAATCTCCGAGGATTCAGGGATCCCAGAATTGTTGATTAATTCAAATCTATGGCGAACTTCCATTATGTTTTCGCATCTATCTAAATCAACGCAAGAATGACATAAAGCACGACTCTCAGAACCTTCAATTTGTTCATCCTTCTCCAAACGCCAAACCCCATCTAAAAACTCATGAGAAATTTCGTAAAAGGGAGTGAACAAGCTCATAACAAAAAGACCTTCAGGTTGTAGGTGCTTTCGAAAATTCTTTAATGCTGTTAAAGCATCATCTCGCTCATCTAGTAATTGAAAACTCCCACCAGGAATAATAATCAAATCAAAATTATTCTCATAATTAAAATCAGTCATATCCCCCTCAATCAAATCCGCTATGGTATCCTCCACAGAAAGCCTTTTCCTACACTCGTCAATCATGGCACTCGAATTGTCCAAACCTGTGATTTTTATTCCCTGTCGAGCAATCGGAACAAGAACACGACCAGTTCCACAACCCACATCTAAGCAATTAGCTCCTCTATTCAGTGCTAAATCAACATAATATCCCACCTCATCAAAATCATCACTACCTCGAAAAAGATCGTACAATTCCGCCTCAAGTCCGGTATATTTTTTAGCTGACATTCCGCTTATTCGCCCGAAATTCGTTGTTCGTCATCATTAATTTAAAGACTACACTCTTTATTCAATGCCAAATAGCATAGATCAGACAAATACTCAGTTCTTCCACTTTAGTAACGAAGAGGCTCCTTTTGAGCTTAAGTGCGGGGAAAAACTAACTAATTTTACTCTAGCCTATGAGATATATGGGCAAATGTCTCAAAATAAAGATAATGTCATTCTTCTCTTTCATGCTCTGAGTGCTAGTCAACATGCTGCTGGGTTCACGGAAAATATCGACGGGCTCTCTATCGAATGGGACAAAGAATGTCAGACAGGATGGTGGAATGATTTTATTGGATCTGGCAAGGCCCTAGACACAGATAAGTATTGTGTGATTTGTGCCAACTATCTTGGCGGATGCTACGGATCGACTGGCCCAAGTTCAATTAGTCCTGAAACTGGAAAACCTTTTGGAGGTTCGTTCCCTCGTATCAGCATCAAAGACATTGTCAAATCACAGATTGAATTACTTAATCATTTGGAAATAGAACAACTCCATGCAGTGGCGGGGAGCTCCTTAGGAGGACTCATGGCTGTTAGCTTAGCCACACAGTATCCGGAAAGAGTTAGAACAATCGTAGCTCTAGCCAGTGGAATAAAAACTTCCGTCCTGCAGCGAATTCATAACTTGGAACAAATCACAGCAATAGAATCTGACAGTAATTTTTTAGGCGGGAATTATTATGATAACAATTCTCCTGAGGATGGACTTTCCCTTGCAAGAATGATTGGGCACAAGGTCTTCATCTCTCTAGCAACTCTAGAAAGGCGCGCCAGTAAAGAAGTAAAGAAAGAAACCGAAGAATCTTCGTGGTATCAGATTCAAACTTCAGTCGAATCATATATGCGCCACCAGGGACAAAAATTCGTTAAGCGTTTTGATGCTAACACTTATCTCCGGATTATGGATGCATGGCAAAATTTCAACATATTAGATGAATCAGGTTTCAGCGATTACGCAACAATGTTTGGTAGATGCAGTCATCAAAAATATCTTATTTTCACTATAAATTCTGATGTTTGTTTCTACCCTGATCAGCAAGAAGAACTCGTTTCCGCCATAAGCAAAGGCGGCATTACTCCTATGCATATAACAGTGCACTCTGAAAAGGGGCATGATTCATTTCTCTTAGAACCAGATTTATACGCTCCTCACATCCATTTCGCTTTGGATGAAAGTGATTAATGACAGGGATATTGGGTAATTAGAGCCTTTTAGACGTTAAAACGGAATTCTATAACGTCCCCGTCCTTCACTTCATATTCCTTACCTTCAATACGAAGTTTGCCAGCATCGCGGGCTGCAGATTTGGATTCACATTGTACATAGTCATCATAATGTAATACCTCAGCTGCAATGAACCCTCGCTCGAAATCAGTATGAATGACTCCTGCCGCTTCAGGAGCCTTGGCTCCATTCCTAATGGTCCAGGCTCTAGTCTCCTTCTCACCAGTAGTAAGATATGTACTGAGTCCAAGTAGCCGGTATACTGAACGAATCATTGTTGAGAAACCACTGTCAACGACTCCCATGTCAGCTAAGAATTCCTTGGCCTCTTCAGGTGATACGTCGATGAGCTCCTCCTCAATACGAGCCGAAATTATAATTATTTCTGCACCATGAGTCTCTTCGGCATACTGTTGTACTCTAGCAACCATTGAGTTGTCCTTTGGGCTATTTATAGTATCAGCAAGATCATCTTCGGAAACATTGCATGCAAAAATTGTACGCTTCGAAGTAAGTAGGAAAAATTCCTTCATTATTTCATAATCATCATCGTTTATGTCTGCAGTTATAGCCGGCTTACCTTCGTCAAGATGCGGCAGAATCTTATCAATTACTTCCAGTTCTCTCTTGGCCTCTTTGTCATTTCCCCTAGATTTTTTTTCACGTGATACACGGCGCTTCGTCAACGATGCATGATCTGCCAAAATAAGTTCCGCGTTAATAATTTCAATGTCTCTTAGCGGATCTACCGTTCCTAATTCATGGATAATATCATCATTTTCAAAACAGCGAACGACCTGCACGATGGCATCCGTTTCACGAATGTTAGCCAAGAACTTATTGCCTAGACCGGCTCCTTCAGAAGCTCCTTGAACCAATCCTGCAATATCGACAAATTCTATAGCAGCTGGAATAACCTTCTCAGAACCAGACAGTTTACTGAGAACCTCCAATCGAGGGTCAGGTACAGTAACGACACCAACATTTGGATCTATCGTGCAAAAAGGGTAATTTGCCGCTTCCGCGTTTCGGTTCCGCGTTAAGGCATTAAATAAGGTTGATTTACCAACATTTGGCATACCTACTATTCCGGCTTTAAGCATAGGACGGTGAGACTAGACGTGAAGAGCAGTGTGCGCAAGAGTATCAGATGCACAAGCTGGACAAAATTGTAGCTTATCTGGACCAAGAATTAAAAATTAAGCAGATCCCTGACTATCCAGGGGCAATTAACGGTCTGCAGTTAAGAGGTAAAAAAAACATTAATAAAGTGGGTGCAGCTGTTGACGCTGCTTTACCTGTAATTCAAGAAGCGGCAAAAGACAGCATCGACCTTTTGCTTGTGCATCATGGTCTATTCTGGGGTGGCGCGCAAAGGATCGATGGGGCCCTATACAGAAAGATTAAAACTGCAATGGATTCAGGAATGGCCATTTATTCCTCCCATATTCCACTCGATATTCATAATAAATTTGGCAATAATGTTTTATTTGCAAAGTCAATCGGGCTAACCAAAGGCATCCCATTTTTGGATTGGCAAGGGATCAATACAGGACTTCGGTTTGATGTAGAGATGAATCGATCTAATCTCTTAAAGAAAATAGAAAAAACATTACAGAATAAAATTCACATTGCACCTGGGGGCCCCGCAAAGATAAAGAAATTAGGTGTCATAACCGGAGGAGCAGGGACATATGTTGATGCTGTTGCAAAAGAAGGAATTGACACATTCATTACCGGAGAAGGCCAGCATCACACTTTCACTATGGCTGAAGAACTTGGGGTAAATCTCATATATGCAGGCCATTATGCGACAGAAACTTTTGGCGTCACTTCACTAGCCAATCACTTAGCAAAAAAATACAAATTGAAGAAGCAATTTATTCATCATCCTACAGGGCTATAACAATTTGTTAGTTCAATGAGAATAAAATCAGATTTCTTCCAAACTGATCCTGTATCCGCTGCACGTAATCTTATAGGAAAACGAATAGTCTCCCAAAAATGTTCGGGAATTATAGTCGAGACTGAAGCTTACGCTGCCAAAGGAGATGAAGCAGCTCATACTTTTACTCGACCCAGCGCTCGAGAGTTTGTCTCAAAATATAATGCTGGCTCGGCATATGTTTATCTCAATTACGGAATGTATTGGCTAGCCAACGCCCTCACTAAAGGGCCAAAAGGTAACGGATTTGTACTTCTCAGAGCTCTCGAACCAGAAAATGGAATCCATTTAATGCGAAAGCGGCGCAATGGAAAAAAATTAAAAGACCTTTGTTCGGGTCCTGGAAAACTGACAATTGCAATGGGTATGAGCGGCAAGAATCATGGACAGTCTTTCACCTCCCCGCAAAGTCGTTTCTGGTTTGAGGAAACAGACGATGAAACGGACATTGTCACGGACACTCGAATTGGAATCAATCGTTCAGCCCACTTGCCATGGCGATTTCTCAAAAAGAATAATGATTTTGTAAGTAAAAAAAAAGCAGGTGAACCTAGTTCACCTGCCTCTTAAAAATATTTACTCCAAACTATTTACCACTATCAATGTAGCTTCCAGGAGCAACTGCTGGAGTGTTCTGATAACCTGCATTTTTGCTCTTACATGCTCCTAATGTCATGAGGCCAATTGATGCAGCTGCTAATAATATGATACGAATCGCTTTCATAGATCTTTTTATATTGAGTAAAATTAAATTAATAATAGTTCGCACTAAAATTAAACGACAGAATCTCCTTTGCAAGCTCTACCTCACTACTGATAAATAAAAATAGATGATCCAATCTGCATAAGGTCATAAAGCTCTATAATATCCTTATTGAACATTCTTATACATCCACAGCTCTCCGGTTGACCCAATGAATCCTCATGGTTAGTGCCATGAATATAAATATATCTATCATATGTATTCGCATTCTCTGGATCCATACCAGTCAACCAAAGGATTCTACTTAGAATTAGATCTTCATCGGAAGATTCTGAAAAATCAAAAAGACCTGCTACGCAACGGCCCTTGAAAATGGTCCCATACTTTTCGCCATCACCAATTTTTTCCTTTATTTCAAAATGCCCTACCGGAGTCTTATTACTATCAATTTCATTGCCTATACCATATTTGGAAGTTGAAATAATATATTCTCTATGCTCGACATTTGCGTCAAAAACACGTAATCGCTGATCTTTAACAGAAACTTCTGCCCTATATACTACTCCCGTTTGCATCCTCTTAACCAGACGCTAAAATCATCATCTAGCAAGAAACGACTCAAAAGTAATTAAATTCATGTCAGAACCACACGTAGCTATCGTCGGAATCACCGGAGCCGTTGGGCAAGAAATGATCCAATGTTTGGAAAAAAGAGATTTTCCAGTCAAAAAACTTACTCTGTTAGCATCGGCAAGATCAGTAGGTAAGCTATGCTCTTTCAAAGGACAGGAAATACCTGTTCAAGAATTAACATCCAATTCATTTGATGGTGTAGACATTGCTCTTTTCAGTGCCGGTGGAACCATTTCAAAAGAATTTGCTCCATTGGCAGCCAAATCAGGCGCAGTAGTTATAGATAATTCATCTGCTTTCAGAATGGATCCAGAAGTACCACTGATAATACCTGAAATAAATCCTGAAGCCGCCCATTCAAACAAAGGAATCATTGCCAATCCCAACTGTACCACAATCGTTACGTTAATGGGATTGAATCCACTACATAAAGAATGGCAAGTAAGAGGAATCATTGCATCAAGTTATCAGGCCGTATCAGGAAGTGGCGCACAGGGCATAGAAGAGCTAAAAAATCAAATAAGTGCAATAAGTGAAGGTTCGAGCATTGAACGAAAAGTCTATCCTCATCAAATAGCTTACAATGTCATTCCACAAGTGGATACGTTCCTTGAAAATGGTTATACCAAAGAGGAAATGAAAATGGAAAATGAAGGACGCAAGATCCTTGGAAACTCTACATTAAGAGCTTCAGTCACTTGTGTCAGAGTCCCTGTTTATCGTTCTCACTCGGTTTCAGTAACCGCTCAATTCTCATCGGAACCCGACGTCCATAAGGCGAGAGAATTAATCAATGCCGCACCAGGTGTAAGTGTTCGGGACGAACCCGCTTCAGGCATTTTCCCAACGCCTCTTGACACTACTGAAAAAGATGAGTGTTTAGTAGGGCGTATACGGAAAGACATTGTCCTCGATAATGCATTATCCTTTTGGGTCGTCGGCGATCAAGTCCGCAAGGGAGCAGCCCTTAATGCCGTACAAATAGCCGAACTTCTTGTATGAACAATAGAAATATTGAGGACCCCAAAATTGATTTAAAAACTTATGCTGCAACTCAGCGTAAACTAATCGATCAAGCACTTAATGGGTTCCTTCCTCGCGGGTCCGTAAGACCTAAAACCTTACATAAATCCATGCGCTACAGCTTATTTGCTGGAGGCAAGAGACTAAGACCAATTTTGTGCCTAGCTGCAGCCGAAGCCTGCGGAGGAACGATAGATCAAGCCATGCCCTCCGCATGCGCAGTTGAATGCATACACACTTATTCTCTGATTCATGATGATCTTCCATGCATGGACGATGATGATATTCGGCGCGGCAAACCAACTAACCATAAAGTGTTCGGAGAATCGGTCGCTGTTTTAGCTGGAGATGCTCTTCTAACACTAGCTTTTGAAATTGTGGGAGGATCCAATCCAAATCGCCGATACGATATAGGAGACATGGTAAAAGAACTCGCTGTGACATCGGGAAGTAAGCATCTAGTTGGTGGACAGGTTCTAGACATTGAGGGTGAAAATGCAAAGATCGGACCGAAAGCTCTTCGATTTATTCACGAAAGCAAAACAGCAGCCCTTCTGACTTGCTCATTAAAGCTAGGAGCAATGTCGGCAGCAGCTACACCAAAAAAATTGGAAGCCCTAACTAATTTTGGCCGCTCTACAGGACTCGCTTTTCAAATTATAGACGATATTCTGGATGTTACACAGACAAGTGAAAAGCTCGGAAAAAGTGCCGGTAAAGATGAAGCGGTTAATAAATCAACTTATCCTGCAATTTATGGTCTCAGCAAATCAAGAAACGAAGCTGCAAAATTAACTGAAGCTGCTATCAATTCTTTAAATATTTTTGGCAAAGCAGGCTCTCGGCTTAAAGAATTGGCACACTACCTATTGGATCGTGACTATTAGTGCAGCCAGATCATAAGGCCTTAGCACAATGATCCCCCATCCTTCCATATACTTCACGCCCCACCTTCCCATTCTCAAGGAGATCCTCTGAAAAGATGATCTTTCCTTTCTCAAAGAATATCATCGTCATGGATCCTCCGAAATGGAAAAAACCCTTCTCAGAACCTTTTCTAACATTTCCAACGTCATAAGTTTGTTTAATTCCTCCAACACAAGTTGCCCCAATTTCGACTAACGAAATACTTCCAAATTCATCAGAATCAAGCTCAGTTATATACCGCCTATTATGCCACAGATAGGAAATGTTTCTCTTAAGAGCCATCGGGTTCACTGAATATAAAAAACCATTTATTAGAAATGAAGATGATGCTTTACCATCACACGGAAAATGAAACCTGTGATAATCAGTAGGACACAATCTAGAAACCAATACCGAACCACCTTCATAGCGTTCTGCAATCTTTTGCCCACCCAACAACTTCTCAATTTTTAATCTCTGGCCCTTAGCCCATAGAGGCTGATCTATCGAAATATTATTAATTGCTAAATGCCGTCCATCCGCGGGAAACACAACAATTTCTCTAGCATGTTCTATTGGTCTTTTTGCAGGTTTCAGCTTTCTACTAAAAAAATCATCGAAGCACTTGAACTCATCTACGTTAAGAAGGAAATCCTCGGAATTTAATCCATAACATTCAATAAAAGGTAAAATCTTCTTCACCGAATCCGGATTATTCATCCGCTTTCCATACCAACCTGAAAACCATGAACGCTTCACGGCGGCCCAAAGCGCAAGCTTACCAATCGGATTGCCGTAGATAAATCTTAAATATTTTTCACCATAAATAGCCTCAGTCTCAACCTTTCTTGAATATCGATTGTAATATTGAACTGATTCATCCGATGGCATGCTATCATTATCGTTCAGCTAACAGTTCACGCAATAGATCCTTGACCAGACAGAATGATAACAAATTTCTCTTACCCACCAAATCCAGAGTAAAAAATCCGCCAGGACATAAATCTCACAAATACCTGATTAAAACTCAAAATTTCAGGCTTAGATTGCAAAAAGGGGAAATATGCCCCGACGGATATACTCTCACTCTATGTTATATTACTTAGCAAACCGCATGCCAAAGCCCATAAAAACAAAAGCCTTTCAATCCTTCACACGCCTTTTGGACTCTTGCTCAGCACAAAGAAAAGATGTATTTAATTTAAGGGTAATGAAGTTCTTAACAATATTGATAGCTTCTCATCTTAGCTATTCACTCTCTTGCTTGGCGATACCTCAAAATTTTGGAGGCAACTTATTTGGAGCAACTTTTGAACCAAGAACTATTAATGAAGACTACACGGAAAATCTGATTGCTGCTTCCGTATGGACTGACAACAAGTTACCTGGAACTTGGAAATCCATACCTTCACTTGATGGAGATGAAGTCAAAATCCTGAATGTAAACCCAATAATCTTTGGTCAACACTCAAGCTCTATTTATGCTAATGAAGAAAAAGGAAAGCTCAAATCTATTTCGATTTTGTATTTGGATTCAGGAAAATTTATTAATCAAAGAAAGATAAACAATACAAGTATGGACATTAAGTCACTGAAAAGAGAATTTAAAAAATCTTACGACCTCATCGAATCCACAATTAATAAGACACTCTATAAATACACAAAAAGCACACCAAAAGATTCCTTCGTGGGACAAACTGATTTCCTCCGCAATAATTATAACGATTATAAATTCGGAGAATTAACTTTGCGGGTCTCTGCGAATAACGGGCAGAATATTTGTTTGATCATTATGAGAAGCGCTGACGTTAGCAAAACCTATCTAAGCTCAGGAACTGCCAAATTAGTCAAAAGAGAACGAAGGAAAGAACTTCAACAAAATGTACAGATGCAGGAAAGTGGTGACCTTAAAATAAATGGAATCCCAATGTTCCGTCAGGGACAAAGGCCCTATTGTGCTATTAGCACTCTCGGAATGGCTACTCATTATTTAGGACTGAGACTAGGAACTGATGCTTTAGCTGCAGGAGCAAAATTTCGTTACATCGACACTGCAAAAGGATCCAAAATGCTTGATCTTTACCGCGCCGCCGCAGAAGAAAGCGATGCTATTCTACAAAGAGGCCGAAGCTTTGATTTTGAAAGGGCTCAAAAATATTTAGAAAAAGGTTTTCCGATTGTAGTTTGGCGCCGGTACAGCTATGAACGAAATCTATTGCATAGCGCTGCCGCTCGAGGCACCAAACTTCCAGAATCGACACCTAATGATCGACTCACCTGGCCAACCTCAAAGAATGCACCTGGTCACGCTTCTGTAATCACTGGTTTTAACAAAAAAACAGGAGAAGTAATATTTATGGAGAGCTGGGGAGAACATGCACGCAATAAACGTATGCGAACAGAAGAATTAGAAGCCACCAGTTACGCCACTTTTTATTTTAAACTCTAACAACCAAAGGCCATTACACCTTGTATATCCTGTCGGTTCTTAATCTTTCTCGTTCATCGAAGACTCTTTTTGAAGCCATTTGGACAACTAACATGCTCCCGAAACCACACCCAACAGCTATTAATAACCATATAACAATTTGATAGCGAACTGCATCAACAGGAGAATTTCCTGCGAGAATCTGCCCAGTCATCATACCCGGTAAACTAACAATACCCGCAATCGCCATCGAATTAATTACTGGCATAAGGCCAGCCCGAAGAGAATCTCGCAAAATCATTTTTAAGGCTTCTTGAGAACTATGTCCCAGCATGAGTTTGGCCTCTATTATTTCACGACCTTCCCAAACATACGTCGTAAATCTATCTAAACTTAAAGCGACTGCTGTCATAGTATTGCCCAGTAGCATACCAAGGACTGGTATCGAATATCTGGGATCCCACCAATTTTCAGCGCGAATAATTGCAGCCAATCCAAAAATAGAAACTGCGAAAGATGAAACAAACATTGAACACGTACCAATCCCATAACCCCATCGTCCACTCACTCTATACTTCTGCCTGACAGACACTTCCCTTCCTGCAACAAGGAGCATCACTAAAGCGATTAGAGTCACCAGCAGAAAGTTGTTTATTTCAAATACATATTCAAGAATCAACCCCACAAGCGATAACTGTATTATTAAACGTAACGAAGCAATTAGAAGGGGTCTTGCCAATCTTAAATCTGCTCTCCATGTCGTAAGAGCAAGAATCATGATTAAAACACATGCCAAAGAAATCCTCTCAGTTGGCAGGCTAACGATGTCACCAATTATCATATATCCTGATCTAATTTCTTTTCATTCATAGACATCTTAATATCTGACACGCGATTCAACTGTAATTCATCATGAGCTACCCAAATCACGGGAACTGAGCGCTCTTCCCTATACCTACGAATCACACTTTCTACTAAGAACACTGAATCAGAATCAAGATTTGCAGTAGGCTCATCAAGCAAAAGGGCACCCGGAGACCTTGAAAGAAGTCGAGCAAGGGCCAACCTCTGCTTCTCACCAGAAGAAAGTCTTGAAATCTTCCAACTCAGCACAGACTCACCGGGGAAACCCAAGTCGCTTAACAGATTTAATGCTGAAGATTTAAAATGCTGACCTACTGATTCATGCCACCACTTAGATTCGGATGTTAAGAGACCAACCTTTTTTCTCCACTCTGGACCAGAAACATCATCCCTAAATAGCCCATTAAGACTAACTTTACCTTCATTTATATCAAGATCAGCAATGGCCCTCAAAAGTAGAGTTTTGCCAGAACCCGACCGGCCCATTAATCCCAAACAATGCCCCGAATTAACATCAAAACTCAGAGCATGCCAATCAAGGAACTGAAGCTGTTCAACCTTTAACACAAGAAAAAATATTATGCCAAATATGTAATCTTAAGGCAACTCAGAGATTATCTGATAGAAAAATGCAATTAATCCACAACTAACCCCTGTTGATGACTTGCCGAAAGCAAATAGGAAACTAATATAGAGGCCCCAAATTCTATATTCATTCGCACTATGATAGATCATCTAAGAACTTTCCAAACCGGAGATAACAAAGAAGGCACCCTGTATTCGTTGCCATCTCTTAAGGATTCCGGAACCGCTCCTAATTTGGATCGCCTACCCATTTCAATTCGTATCGTTCTTGAGTCCGTTTTAAGAAATTGCGATGGGAAAAAAGTAACTGAAAAAGATGTAAGGAATCTTGCAAACTGGAATGCAAAATCACCTGGATCTTATGAGATTCCCTTTACCGTTTCTCGAATAGTATTACAAGACTTCACTGGAGTACCTCTGCTCGTAGACATTGCAGCAATGCGAGATGCTGCAGTAACAGAAGGATCAAACCCCAAATCTGTTGAACCATTAGTCCCCGTGGACCTCGTCATTGATCATTCTGTGCAGGTAGACTTCGCAGGAAGCCAAATCGCTCTTGATCGAAACATGGAAATTGAATTCATAAGAAACCGTGAACGGTATGAATTCCTTAAATGGGGGCAGCAAGCATTTGAAACTTTCTCAGTTGTCCCTCCAGGAATTGGCATTGTCCATCAAGTGAATCTGGAATTCCTTGCAAAGGGAATACTGAACAAAGAAGACACATATTACCCAGATACACTCGTCGGAACAGATTCACATACCACAATGATTAATGGGATCGGAGTAGTCGGCTGGGGAGTCGGCGGCATTGAAGCCGAAGCCGGAATGTTAGGACAACCAATAACATTTCTAGTCCCAGAAGTTATTGGCGTCCATTTGCACGGATCATTAAAGAAAGGAGTCACTGCTACAGATTTAACTCTGAAAATAACTCAAATGCTCAGAGAACACGGAGTAGTTGGAAAATTCGTTGAATTCTTTGGCCAGGGAGCCAAGGACCTATCATTACCTGACAGGGCCACTATTGCAAATATGGCTCCTGAATACGGAGCAACAATGGGCTTCTTTCCAGTTGATGAAGAAACCATTAGTTATTTACAAGGAACTGGTCGAAGCAATTCTTTATGTGAAACTGTTAGAAATTATTATCAATCACAAGGACTCTTTGGTATTCCAAATAAAGGTGAAATAGACTATACTGAGGAATTGGAACTGGATCTCGGAACTGTGGTTCCAGCCGTATCAGGACCTAAACGACCACAGGACCGTATAGAGGTACCTTCTTTGGAAAATAAATTTAATGACTTATTTACTCTTCCAGTCTCGGAGGGTGGCTTTGGCCTTAATGAAGAAAAACGTGACACTAAAGTAAAAATTCACCTAGAAACACCTGCTGGAGAATTTGATAACCCACTCATTGAAGGCGAATCAATAACAGCAATTGACACTCATACCAAAATCAGTCACGGATCAATACTTATTGCCGCTATCACAAGTTGCACAAATACTAGCAATCCAAGCGTAATGCTAGCAGCTGGATTAGTAGCAAAAAGAGCCAATGAAAAGGGCCTCAAGGTAGCGCCTTATGTAAAATCATCCTTAGGGCCAGGATCAAGGGTAGTGACAGAATACCTAGAAGAAACCGGACTACAAAAAGAGCTAGATCAACTCGGATTCCAAACCGTTGGATACGGATGCACCACATGCATTGGCAATGCAGGGCCTCTACACCCGAAAATAGACGCGGCCATAAAAGACGGGGATCTAGTGTGTGCGAGTGTTCTTTCAGGAAACCGTAATTTTGAAGCGCGTATTCATGGCGCAATTAAAGCAAACTTCTTAATGAGTCCACCACTTGTCGTTGCATATGCTTTAGCAGGCAGAGTCGATTTAGACTTAACTAAGGACCCGCTCGGTACAGATCAGGAAGGTAATCCCGTTTTCTTAGAAGACCTTTGGCCAAGTCAGGATGAAATAAAATCTATAATTTCTGCAGCTCTGAATCCGGATTCTTACTCTAAATTATATAGTGACTTTGATTCGGCTAATCCAAAATGGGGGGAGATTCCAGGAAAGGATGGAGCCATTTACGAATGGGACGAAGCCAGTACTTACATCCAACTCCCCCCCTTCTTTGATGGATATGATGGAAAATTAAATGATATCACAGATATCATTTCTGCTCGACCACTTGGAATATTTGGTGATTCTGTAACGACTGATCATATTAGTCCAGCCGGCGCAATTAAGGAGGATAGCCCAGCAGGTAAATACCTTATCGGAAAAGGTGTAGATAAGGCTAATTTCAATAGCTTTGGTTCTCGCAGAGGCAATGACCGCATCATGACTAGGGGGACTTTTGGCAATGTTCGCATAAAGAACCTAATGGTCCCTGGAACAGAAGGAGGATACACTACTTATTTCGGAGAATCTGAAATTGAGAGCCTAGGAAATCCAAAATCAACTGAATCGGGATTACCTACACATATATTCGATGCCGCAATGGCATACGCAAAGGAAGAAACCTCACTCGTCGTCATTGGCGGTGAGGATTACGGTATGGGCTCTAGCCGTGACTGGGCAGCGAAGGGAACACGTTTGCTTGGAGTCCAAGCAGTAATCACAAAAAGTTTTGAGAGAATTCACCGAAGCAACTTAATTGGAATGGGAGTACTCCCTCTTAATTTTAAAAGCACTACAGACTATGATGCTGTTACAGAGAACCACGATGCTACTTTCTCTATAAAAGGCTTAAGTAATAATATCAGCCCCCAACAAGAAGTCACACTCACCGTCACCAATGCCGACGGCAGTGAAAAAGATTTTCCTGTCATTGTTCGTCTAGATACTCCAGTCGAAATAGAATACTACAGGGCAGGCGGAATTTTGCCTTACGTGTTGGCACAGATTTTAAGCAATGGTTGACAGCGCATATTAATCGCAAAGATAGATGCCATTATTCTTAATATTAATTTTCTTCTCTCTGTAAAGGCCACCGACGGCTTGCTTAAATAGTTTCTTACTCATCCCTAGTAATGATTTAATTTCATCGGGAGAACTCTTATCATGCACAGGCAAAAAGCCCTCATCAGTAGATTTAAGATGAGCATAAAGTTTATCTGCAGCAGAAGGCACCTTTGAATATCCCGGTGGTTCCAAACTCAAATCGATCAAACCATCAGAACGAACACGACTCACAAATCCTTGTACCCTAGATCCTATAGGAGGCAATGATTTAACATCTGAATCTTTTATCATTCCCCAAAAACGATTATTAACAATAGACCGAATGCCTATATCAGTCTTTTCCGCTAACATGATTGACACTTGATTACCTCCACGAAGACCCACAGGAGCAGTTTCAGAAACATGTTTTTTTAATTTTGCTGATGCAACGATTCTACTGCTAACCTGATCAACATAAATATAGACCACTGTGGATTGGCCAACTCGTAATCTTTTTGGCTGCTCTCCAAAAGGAAGAAGCAAATCCTTTTGTAAACCCCAATCTAGAAAAGAACCCGACCGGGTAGAATCAACTACCTCAAGAAACGCAAAATCACCGACTACTGCATATGGACATTCAGTAGTTGCTATTGGCCGATCTTCTGAATCTAAATAAAGAAAAATCTTAACTTGATCACCTAGACGGAACTCCTCTTTTACATATCGTGTTGGCAAAAGAATAGATCCAAATGAATCCTTACCATCAAGTAACAGTCCAGATTCATGATTCTCAATAACACGCAAAGTATTATAGGAGCCGAGTTGAGGTTCAGACATATGATATAATACATCATATGAAGGAACTAGCCACTTCCACGATTACCTATTAAATTAGAATTTCTGTTGGTTATTTATATGTAAAATAAGAAATGAGATAATGGAAAAGTTTCACAAAAAAATAAATCGAATCGCTTTACTTTTTTTGATTTTTTGGATGACAAATCATATCGCATCCGGATCACCTCCCGAATGGAGTAAAGATGCTATTTGGTATCAAATATTTCCTGAAAGATTTAATAACGGAGATAAAACCAATGATCCTAAAAAAGAAACTCTATTAGGCACTTGGCCTTTCGAACCAGTTAAATCATGGGAAATAAGTCCCTGGGGATCTGATTGGTATAAAATGCAGACTTGGGAATCAGAAAATGGCATGGATTTTTATTATAATGCTCAAAGAAGAAGATATGGAGGGGACATTCAAGGAATACTAAATAAGCTAGATTACTTAAAAAAAATTGGAATCAATGCAATCTATCTAAATCCTATCTTTGAATCACCTTCACTTCATAAGTATGGAGCAACTATGTTCCATCACATTGATAACAACTTTGGACCTGATCCAAAAGGTGATGAGAAAATATGGCTAAATGAAGATCCAGCATTACCTAAAACATGGCAATGGACGTCCGCCGATAAATTGTTCCTAAAGTTAATTAAGGAATGTCATAAACTTGATATCAAAATTATTATTGATGGAGTCTTTAACCATGTAGGTATTAATTTCTGGGCATTGCAAAAAGCAAAGGCTCAAGGCCCTTCAAGTAAATATGCTGATTGGTTTGAGATTACAGAATGGGATAATCCGAACACACCTGAGGATGAATTTAAATATAAAGGTTGGGCAGGTTTCAAAGGTTTGCCTATTTTTAAACATGGAAAAACCGGCCCTATGGCCGCAGTTAAGGAGCACTTCCGTTCTGTTATAAAACGTTGGATGGATCCAAATGCAGACGGAGACCCATCAGATGGCATTGACGGATGGAGGCTTGATGTTGCAGCCGAAGTTCCCATCGGTTTCTGGAAAGAATTTCGTCATTGGACAAAGTCAATCAATCCTAATGCATATTTAACAGGAGAAATATGGTGGAAAGATTACAAAAATATAGAATTAAAAAATGCAAAACCATGGCTGGCGGGGGACACCTTCGATGCTGTCATGAACTATCGTTTTGCTGACACAGCTTATCAATTTTTCAACCAACCTAAAGACCCTCTGAGCCCATCCGATTTCACTCAAGAAATATACAAGACACATAAAGATTACGGTTATGATGTGTGTCTGGGATTACAAAATCTATTGGGAAGCCATGACACTCAAAGATTAGCTTCCATGATTGAAAACCCAGAACACAGACTCGACCATGGTGCGAACATCAAACAAAACAGAAGTTATTCCATCAATCCTGTGAGTCCTGAAAATCAAAGGAAACTAATGCAGATTGTAGCATTTCAATTTTTTTCACCTGGGGCTCCGTTCATTTATTATGGTGATGAGGTTGGGATGTGGGGAGCTGATGATCCCGATTGTAGAAAGCCCATGGTTTGGCCAGAGATAAATTATGAAAACGAAATTGCAACACCATTTGGAAAGCCTCGTAAATATGAAACCAAAGTCGAACAGAATGTAAATTTGTTGGAATTTTACACACAATTATGCCTAATCAGAAAAAAATTTGTGGCTCTGAGACGAGGTGATTTTAAGATTATTTTACTGAACAATAAGAAGCGCTTAATTGCTTTCAAAAGGACATATAAAAACAGTGTATGCATTGCCATTTTTAATGCTTCAAACATCACAGTAAAAATGCCAACCCTTGGAAAAAATTTGAACTTTTTGATGGGTTCTGAAAAAACTACATTAGACAAACTCGCTAATCATGGTTTTGCTCTATTTATTAATTAAATACTCACCAGTAAGCTCGGTAGGCGTAATAGTTAAAATCTAATTATCGTTTTCATTTTCATGTCATAATTTATGAAAAAACTAATTTCATCATTTACTATATTTCTTTGTTTTACCTGTATCGAAAGATCAGATGCAGAACATTGGGATCAGTTTCGAGGGCCCAATGGATCAGGCATCGCAAACAAAAGTTTTAATCCTCCAATTAAAATTCACAGTAAAAATATTGCTTGGAAAACAAAAATTCCTGAAGGCTTATCTTCACCAGTCATATTCGGAAAAAGAATTTTTCTGACAGGCATAAAACAAAATAAACTTCTCACTCTCTGTTTCGATACTCATAGCGGAAAAATTCTCTGGGAAAGGGTAGCGCCACAAGCCCCTATTGAAAAAGTTCATGCAACGAGCAGTCCCGCCGCATCAACTCCACTCGTAGACAGTGAACAAATCTATGTTTATTTCGGATCCTACGGTCTGCTCTGTTATGATCATAACGGTATGAAAAAATGGCAAATCCCTATACCCACCCCAAAGAGTCGGTACGGTATGTCAACCTCACCCATCAGTTATAAAAATACTCTGATACTAGTCATTGATAATGACGAAAATTTACCGGGAAGCAGACTAAGTCAGTCTAAAATTATCGCCTTCAACAAAGACGATGGAAAGGCTAAGTGGACAATTTCTCGCCCACATCATCGTAGCGGCTGGTCCACACCAACGATATGGAACAACGGAAAAAATGATGAGCTTATTGTTTTGGGTAATGAAAGAGTCCGTAGTTATGACCCTTCGACAGGAACTGAAAAGTGGTTCGTGGGAGGTTTTTCACGTGAAACAATTGCTGTTCCAGTCGTAGGCAACGGTCATGTTTACATTTCTTCAGCACAATTAGGTGGTGGCGCGGACAAGCAAATTGATCCTGATCCTTTTTGGAAAGCTCTGTCGAAATTTGATACTAATGATGATGGGAAAGTCAGTAGAACAGAAATGATCGGTGATTTCACTTATCCATTAAGACCCGAACTGCCCCTAGGTCATCCTGGATTTGGCATTCCTTTACCTAAAGAACCTAATCGCCGCAAAGAAAGAATCGATGGGATATTGAGATGGATAGATACAAACAGAGACGATGCCTGGACCAGAGATGAATTCGTTAATCATATGAAATTCAAACGTGGAAGACCCCTACTCCTCGCCATCCGCGCTGGCGGAACGGGCAATGTAGAGGAGAGTCACGTTAGTTGGGAACTAAATCGTAGCATCCCTGAAATACCATCTCCTGTATTTTATGAGAACAACATATACCTTGTCCGAAATGGAGGAATATTCGCAGCAATCGACGCCGTGTCAGGAAAGCAGCTTTATAGAGAAAGAGTAAGCGGCTCAGGCCAATACAGCGCTTCACCCATAGTCGCAAACAAACACCTTTATTTAGTGTCTGAACGTGGACAAGTATCAGTCATTGAACCAGGAAAAACATTTTCGCAGATCCATGAATATGATATCGGAGAACCAGTTTTTGTAACTCCTGCTGTCGATGAATTCTCAATTTATTTTCGTTCTAACAAGCATCTCTGGGCATTCAGAAAACAATGATTTAATGTGGAGGAAAAAACCAATCAAACTTATCAATATCACTATGTTGATACTTAATTCGCTAAGAATTTGAACAAGCTTACCACTTCCAAGAACTATTGTCCCAGAAACCATAGAGCTGTTCCACTGTCCCGTTAAAAATATTACGTTCTAGCGGACAACTCATATTGCCGAAGTAAGAGGAAGAACGGTAACGACTATAATTGTAGTTATGTATAACTGATTTGGATCTGCGTTTATCCCAATACACGCCTGAATATTGCCAAAGTGACCATCGGTTCCATATTCCATACTCACGCATTAGTTTCTCAGGCGTTTCCATCCCTGGCCTCTTAGAAGAATAAAGAGCAATCCAATAAGGGCATTGTGCAATTCTACGTTTTTGGGAAGAAGTTGCAGAGCTCAAAACTTTTCTAAGATGATCACTATTCTCAAGATAAATCATTGGCCTTTGCCCAGTCCGCATCTCAATCCTATTAATGAACCTAATAATATCAGTAACTGATGATCTGGAGTCAAAATCTCCCACCAATAATATCTCCGGACTCCTTAACTTAAGCGATGATTTAATCGATTGTATTCGATTCACAAATCGATCAGCCTGCCAGACGGGATCAATGCCTTTCACTACGAAATAATAAGAACCAAGAAGCATTCTTTGTCTCTCAGCGGCAGCTAAAAAAGATGCGCATTTTTTATCATAATGCTTTCCTTTCCCACACCGAGCAATTAGGCCAAGTGCCCCATTACGGCGCAATGCCGTTAGATCGTTTGGTGTATAATATGCACCGGATCTCTGTCGCTCCTTTGGGTCATATTCTGATACGTTAATAATGTGTGGAGCAATAGAGAGAGGATTATATCTTGCAGTTAAATTCCTCTTCTGGGTCGCAGTTGATAAGCCCCTACTTGCCTCAGTCACCTCGATCTGAGTATTGGTGCAACCGGACAGGCAAAAAACAAAAAACAAAAAGCCAAGGAATGCGTTTATCATAAATCGGGAGACAATAGACTCCATAGCCTTCATCCCTATAATATGTAGTAATTAGCTTAATTTGCAAATACCATAATTTTTATATTCTGGAATTTATAATTTTTACTGCTTCAATTGAGTATCTAAATTTTAGCCATACGATTATAACTACTTTCTCACTGCTCAAAATCAACTAATCTGCAGGGCTCATAGCCTCATCGCTCCGGTCCAATGCTCCGCTGTAGAGTTGTGTGGCACGCTTTCCAATAATTCCAATGATAGCAGGTTGAAGGACCCTTGCCGCTGCATTAGACGTTGCCAATCCAACCCAAGTCAGTGGTGAATTATATCGTAAAGCTTGTACTACAGGGCGTACTCTTTTGTAAATCGGTGAACAAATTCGAAGAAAAGGATTGTCCGCCATTTTTTTTCCTCGCTCATAGCCTCGAAATGCTCTTCCTGCACTAAAATCAACTAGACGACCGATGCGCCGGTTCTGCAAAAAATTCGCAATGTCTGTTGCCGCCAATTCTACTGCTCTTGTAAATTCTCCTATCTTAGGAGCTTTAATGGGATCGGGATTCTCAGGATAATAAAGCTTAGCAATGCTCTCAACCAAAATAGGAATTTCTTTTAAAAGAGGCGAGAGCCAATCCGGATTTATTTGCTTAGTCATTCTTAGAGAATTCTGAGAATTAGTAATTAATTTGATTGCAGAGCACAGCAGCTCATCATCAGCAGCAATTAAATCATTAGCCAAGATTGCCTTTTTGGTTTTTCTAATATCTATCCAAAATCTAATTACTCCTAAGCCAATCCAAATAGTGACAGCCGATAAAAAACCGATAAAAAAAGGAATGGCCCAATGTAAATTCTGAAACATTAATCAATTCTTCAACGGAAAATTTCCATTCAATGCACGCAAAAACTCCACAATGTCTTTGATATCATCTTTAGATAAATTGAGAGATCCCATCATTGGAGAAAGTAGCGGGTCATCAGAGCCTCCATCATTATAAAATCTCACTACTTCTTCAAGTGTACCTAAAGATCCATCATGCATATAAGGTGCCGTCAAGGCCACATTCCTTAGCGTTGGGGTCTTAAACGTTCTTTTATCATAATCGATCTTGGTGATTTCATATCTACCAAAGTCTTCAGGTTCTCCCAACTTATGGCTACGAAAACTCACACCCGTATTGTGAAACAAATTGTCGCTGAAAAGCACTCCTGGACCTGCTATCTGATGACATTGCCAGCACTGCGCTTGCCCGGCAAAAAGTTGGTAACCACGCTGCGCTGATAGCCCCATTGCATCTCCTGCACTCTCATAATACCATCTGTCATATGAGGACTCACCCGAAACTAAAGCTCGCTGATATGCAGACAATGCTATGGCCACAGTATTTTCATTCGATAATTTTTCATCAAATGATTCTTTAAACATACCTGGATAATTTTTATCACTATTTATCCTATCTAAAACTTCAGTTACCGATGAGTTTCCCATTTCATCTTCCGCAAGAATCGGCTGCCAGGCCTGCTCTTCTAAACTCGAAGCACGACCATCGACAAATAGGGAATCAGCAAAAGCAATATTTAATAATGTTGGAGTATTTCTTCTACCAATCTTCCCATCAACTCCAACTGATCTGGGTCTGTCATTCTGAGTAAATCCCTGCTCAGGAACATGACAAGTAGCGCATGATACGGTTCCATCTCGTGAAAGTAATTTATCAAAAAATAATTTTTCACCTAGCTTGATAATTGACTTTGTTAATTTTGAATCTTTAGGAATAACAATAGAGGGAAGGCCCAAACCCGGATCATCAGTATCCGGAATAGTAATATCCGCTTCAGAAAAATTTAATGAGATAATTCCTGCACTCAAACAGCTGATGACTCGTAAGTGATCAACCCAATAACACATCATCGTACATGGAAACGCTTATTTTTGTCGAAAGCAAGTAGTTAACAGTTAATTGCTTTTACCCTAGGCTAATGAGACAATTTTATTAGATGAATTCAGAATCAAAGAATCCAGACACCATGAATTATGGGATGCTTCAAAATAAGATACCCAGCAATTCGCAAAAATTAGACAAGTATTTAGGAGAGGTAACTTGGCAATACCTTGAGCCTCACTTCCGCAATGATTCTCTTATATATATAGACAATTCCCTATCCATAAAAGATGTTGCTAATGCATTCGCCCAAGATGATAAGAAAAAAGTCGAGGAATGGCTTAAAACAGGAGATGCATTGAAGCCTGGACAAGCTCACGTAAAGTATTGGAAAGAGTCTAATTCAATTTTCACTGCTTTAGTAGTCTCCCCTTTTGTGATCATACAAGAAAAGGGAAATAAAATAAATTGAATCAACCCGATGTTAAAGCGGCTTCTCTTTCACTCCGAATTTCGCGCAATCGACGCCAACCAATTAAAACCTTTTCAGATTCATCCCATAAACGAACATTCATACACTTGAGGCTTCCAAAAAATGTCAGTTGCTTAACTCTGGAAAATGCCGGATGCGAATCATGGCATGCCTGCAGATAATAATTTGGGATCTTGGTGCTAAGGTGATGAAGGTGATGGAATCCAATGTTTCCTGTAAACCACTGTAAAATCTTTGGTAATTTGTAATACGAACTACCATCCAAAGCAGCTGATGTATATTCCCAATGCTCATGCCTTTCCCAGTAAACACCTTCGAATTGGTGCTGCACATAAAATAGCCAAACACCAAGAGTGGCTGCCACAGACATTATCAACATTTGTATTATGATAAAATAAAATGAACCGAAGATTAGGCATCCTGAAGAAAGCATGCACAGGAGCGCCAGATTAGTGAACATTACTGCTCTCCTTTGAGAGGAGTTCGCTTTTTCTGCAGGAAACCTTTCTCTTACAAAGAAAATGTAACTCGGGGCAAAACCAAAAAGAAAAAGAGGATGCCTCCATATTCTGTAACTTAATCTTTGTAATCTGGAAAGAGCCAAATACTCATCAACCATAAGTGTCCAAACATCTCCAACGCCTCTTCGATCAATGTCTCCTACAGTAGCATGATGAACTGAATGCTCCCATGTCCAATGCTTGAAGGGTGTAAATGCTAAAGTTCCGGTGATAAAACCTACCCACTTATTAAGTTTCTTACTTTTGAAAAATGAATTGTGGCCACAATCGTGAAATATAATAAATATCCTTACCAGTAAACCTGCTCCCAAAATAACAAGCGGTATATACAGATACCAAGAACCTCCATTTTTGAAATTTAGGTATATTAAAAGCCAGACAATTAAGTAAAGGCTAAGCGTAGTTATTAACTGCCAACTTGAACGGACCAAGGATGGTTTTTCATATTTAGCTACAATTTTTTTCCAAGTAGCCATTTCGAGATTCATAGAATCATCGCTGCTAGGCTCTGACAATTCTGAATCTTGATTTTCCTTTTGTACTTTTGATTTTTGTGTGGGCAAGTTGCTTCTAAAACCCCAATTACAGTAAATAGCAAAGCGAACTTACAATTATTATGCATTTTTTAGCATTTAATTAAACTTAACTTATTAACCATTAACGAGTTAAAGGAAAATAAAAAGGAATGTAAATTCGTTGTCGTTTCTTCTATATACGAATTCCTATCAAAAATTAGATTAGAAGATTAAGATGATTAAATCGCTCATTAATAAAATCATCCATTAGTCAAATATGATACCAACTCTTAAAATCGGTTTATCGGGCCTACTATTTTTCATCTTATCAGTTTTTTCAATAGCATCACCAAGAAATAAAAAACTGCCCCCAAACCTAATTTATATTATGGCAGATGATCTTGGTTATGGAGACTTAGGATGCTTTGGACAAAAAACTATCAAAACCCCTAACTTAGATAAAATGGCTCGAGACGGACTTCGTTTCACATCTTATTATTCGGGGAACACAGTGTGTAGACCTTCGCGACTATCACTATGGACAGGCATGCACATGGGGCATACGCCCATTTCTTCAAATGCTAATTATAATTTTAAGCCTACTGATATTACGGTAGCTGAACTTTTAAAATCTAGAGGTTACGCGACAGGAGGCGTTGGGAAATGGGCAATGGGAGGCATCGGAACAACTGGGCACCCAAACAAGAATGGCTTTGATTTTTGGTTTGGTTACTTAGATCAGGGACAAGCACATAACTATTATCCCACTCACCTATGGAAAAATTCTGAAAAAGTTACATTGAAAGGAAATGTCCTCACAGGCTCAACAAAAGATAGAGGGCGTGTTTCAAGAAAACGTCATACTTATTCCCATGATCTTTTAACAACACAAGCAATGGAGTTTATAAGAGATCATAAGAATACACCATTCCTTCTTCATGTGCATTGGACTATACCACATGCAAATAATGAAGGAGGAAGAGCGACTGGAGATGGCATGGAAGTGCCTGACTATGGAATATACGCAAAAGAAAAATGGCCGAATACAAAAAAAGGTGCAGCCGCAATGATAACAAGAATGGACAAGGATGTTGGAAAGATTATTCAATTATTAAAAGAATTGGATATTCAAAATGAAACTATGATTTTTTTCACATCAGATAACGGACCTCACTCTGAAGGAGGGCATAAGCATGAAACATTTGATGCTAATGGCCCCCTAAGAGGATATAAACGAGACCTTTATGAAGGTGGTATAAGGGTGCCTGGAATCGCTTATTGGCCGGACAAAATCAGTCCTGGAACAGAGTCCGATCAACCTCTTGCATTCTGGGACTGGTTACCCACTGCATGTGATCTGGCAGGAATTACTCCTCCAGCTGAATTGGATGGATTATCTTTTGCACCAACTCTCCTAGGAAAGACCGACCAGCAACAAATACATCCTTACCTTTTTGGAAATACGGCAACAAGACAGCAATAAGAAAAGGAGAATGGAAAGCTGTTCGAAATGCTAAAAGTAATGGACTGGAATTATATAACTTAAATACTGACATTGGAGAAACTAAGAATTTATCAGCCCAATATCCGAAAAAAATAAGAGAGCTTGAGAAACTAATGGTAGAAGCAGTAAAATAATAAGGACCTAAGCACCGTATGTTTTTCAGACTGCTCATTTTGTTCATCAGTGTTCCAATTATTGAATTGTTTCTTCTTATCGAGGTAGGCAAAAAAATTAGCTGGGAACTGACTGTTCTCATTATTTTCATAACAGCAATCATTGGAGCAAGGCTAACAAAAATACAGGGATCTCAAACAATCAGAAACGTTCAATCTGCCCTTAGGATGGGTAAAATACCACACCGTGAAGTCTTGGATGGTCTAATGATACTAGTCGCGGGAGCAATTCTACTTACTCCAGGGTTCTTAACCGATTTTGTTGGATTCTGTCTTCTCATCCCAAAGCTAAGATCATATTTACGAAAATTCTTAAAGAACTTTTTGACGAATAAAATGATTGTCCGAACAAGCGCAGGTTTTAATCAAAATAAAACAGCAAGCAATTGGGAAAACAATGAATCCGTAATTGATGCTGAAATCATCGAAGATTAATGAGCTGGTCCAAGTTAATTTCAGTTAAGCAATGTTTGTAAAAACAGCTTGGACATCATCATCATCTTCGATCTTATCAATCAGCGATTCGACTTCTTCAATTTGTTTCTCATTCATTTGAACAGGAGAATTAGGAATCCTTTGCAAATTAGCCTTAACGTTTTCGATGCCAAGACTTTCAATCGCAGCAGTGAGGCTACCAAAAGATTTAAAATCTCCATGCACATAAACTGTTTCTTCATTAATTGAAAGCTCTTCTAGGCCATGATCAATTAATTCAAGCTCTATTTCATCCATATCCATATCATCTTGCTTTTGGAACTGGATGACCGCCTTACGGGAAAACATAAATTCCAATGAACCAGTCGTAACCATCTCTGCATGATTCTTGTTCAAAATCATTTTTAAATTAGCCACTGTACGATTCGTGTTATCAGTCGCTGTCTCTATAAAGAGTAATGAACCTTGAGGCCCTTTCGCTTCATAATTCACTTCATTGTAAAGAGCACCATCTTTTCCCGAAGCCCGCTTAATTGCTTTATCAATGTTATCCTTAGGCATATTCTCCGCCTTCGCATTACTGATAGCTGTCCTAAGAGCACTATTTGTCTCAGGATCTGGTCCACTAGCCTTAGCAGCCATAGTAATTGATCTTGCAAGCTTGGGGAAAACCTTGGACATTTTATCCCAACGCTTTTCCTTTGATGCACGGCGATACTCGAATGCTCTTCCCATAATCAGTAAAAAATGTTCATATTTTCTAGTTACGCAAGTTGCTGATTCAAA
Organism: uncultured Verrucomicrobiota bacterium; assembly: GCA_902591645.1. Next base: position 29,858 of record CACJBM010000002.1, read on the forward strand.
AGATAACTAAATATTCCATAAATCACTCACAAAAAATGAATATGAAAATCAATATTGGTCTAATTCTTATCATTCTAGCAAGTTCAGTCATTGGATTTGCTGGCATTAAATTGACTAGAAGTGGCTATGAATCTCCAGAATACACTGCAACAAAACATCCTGATGGATTTGAAATTCGCAAATATGACGAGATGACAGTCATCAGTACTAAAAAATCAAAATCCAAGAAAGATGAAGAGAAAGACTCTCGTTTCATGAGGCTATTTCGATACATTGATAAATCCAACGCGAAAAGTGAAAAAATCGCCATGACAACACCTGTATTTATGGGCATGAAAGGTAATGAAGGAGAAATGAGTTTTGTTCTACCTAGAAAAATTGCCCAGCAAGGTGCACCACTTCCTTCATCAGATTCACTTTACATTGCCAAAATTAAACCTGGCACATTTGCTGCAATGCGCTTCAGGGGAAGGTCAAAAAAAGAAATCATTGTATCCAAGAAACTACAGGAAAAAATAAATAAAGCAGGCCTTAGCGTACATAAGAACTCTAAACCAATATTCGCTTATTACGATCCTCCCTGGATACCAGTTTTTCTTCGTCGGAATGAGGTTCTAATTAGAATAAATGATTCCGATTTAAAAACCGACTCTAATTAAAAACAGATTCATTAAAAAATGCCTAAGCCTCCTGACACATCAGCAGCCCCAATGGATAGACTCAGAACCATCGTACATATTTTGAGAGGTCCTGATGGTTGCCCATGGGACATTGAACAGACTCAGAAGAGCTTAATCCCAAATATTTTAGAAGAAGCATATGAGGCTGCAGATGCAATTCGTACAGGTAATAAAGGGCACATGCTTGAAGAACTTGGTGATTTGCTGCTGCAAGTAGTAATGCAATGTGAAATTGCTTCCGAATCAGAAAAAGAGCACTTTGTACTCGAAGATGTTGCAACAGAAGTTTCAGAGAAATTAATAAGACGTCATCCTCATGTGTTTGGAGATGATGATGCTAATGATACCGAAACAGTATTGAACCGATGGGAAGAAATTAAACGGTCGGAAAAAGGAAAATTAAATCAAAGAGTTCTTGAAGATATAACTAATGGGATTCCTTCACTCATAAAAGCACATGAAATTCAAAAGAAGGTAGAAAGAGTTGGTTTTGACTGGCCTAATGCGGATTCAGTAATCCCTAAGATTAGAGAAGAATTGAATGAAGTCGAAGAGGCACTCAGAGAAGGAGGAGCAAACATTAGCAATGATCATCTTGCAGAAGAAATTGGTGATCTCTTATTCTCAGTAACTAACCTTACCAGAAAACTCGGTATGGACTCTGAAGCATTACTAGCAGCTGCCAATGAAAAGTTCACTCGACGCTTTAATCAACTTGAGAATGTTTTAGAAAATGAAGGGACGAATATCGTTGAAGCAGACATCGATAAAATGGAAAAAACATGGGAAAAAATAAAAAAAGAGACATAATATAGCCTGATTATCAGACCTATTTTAAATTAATTAAATATTCATAATGGACATCATAGGACAACTATTCACTCTCATAATGCTGCTACTTCTTCAAGCAGTACTCGGTTTCGACAATCTCCTATATATCTCTATTGAATCCAAAAGAGCTCCCAAAGATAAACAAGCATACGTTAGAAAATTGGGAATCGGCATAGCGGTCCTAGCAAGAATCATTCTTCTCTTTCTTCTTACCAGTATCATTTCAGCTTTTACAAATACCTTTTTTGTCATGCCTTGGAAAGGGTGGATCGAAGGCCAATTAAACTTGGAAAGTATCATTGTTCTGTTTGGAGGTATTTTTATACTCTATACAGCAGTAAAGGAAATCTTCCATATGATCGGTAACGATCACTTAGACAGCGATCATGCGGATCGAAAATTCAAGTCTCCTACGAGGGTCATATTAACAATCGTTTTTATGAATCTTGTGTTTTCTTTTGATTCAATATTGAGCGCAATGGCACTTGCTCAGGAGCCTGTACTCGATTCAGCTGGAAATCCGACAGGAGAGACTCAATACATTATGTGGATAATGGCAACTGCCATCATAATAAGCGGAATCTTAATGATAGTACTGGCCGATAAAGTTTCCGATTTCTTACAAAAAAATAGGCTATATGAAATACTAGGTCTATTCATATTATTTATCGTAGGCATCATGCTTATTTCTGAAGGAGCGCACAAAGCACATCTGAAAATTTTTGGTAATGAAATACAGCCCATGACTAAAACTACTTTCTATTTTGTGATCGCTATTCTTGTGCTCATAGACATAGTTCAAAATAAATTTCAGAAAAAAATATTAGCAAAAAATAATCATAACTGAGCCTGTTCAGCTTTGATTATATTTGTCTAAGGCCTGAGCTGCGCTACCAATAATGCCTGCTTCTTTACCAAAATGAGCTGGCAAAATCTTTAGATCTTTTGCTATGACATCAGAAACCTGATTATTAATTTTCTTTCTTAATGGTTCAAAAAGAAAATCACCTGCACAAGCGATTCCTCCACCAATAACAAATGCATCAGGATTCAAAAGCCAAGCAGTACTAGCAAGAGCAGAAGCAAGCCACTCTGCAACCTGATCCCAGATTTCAATAGCTATCGGATCACCTTCTCTAGCCAAATCAGTAACTAATTTTGGATTCCAACCACCTTCAGGCACCTGCCTCCCCTCAAAACGTATGCTCGCAAGTTCACAAATTTGACGGTTGCCCATATAACATTCAAGAGCACCCCTTAACCCGTACGTATTCTCTGGCCCTTGATAATCAATAGAGTGATTACCTAATTCCCCGGCAGCAAAGTCCGTTCCCCTATAAAGTTCTCCTCCAATAATGAGACCTCCACCAATCCCTGTGCCCAATGTTAAAGCCACTACGTTTAAACAACCTTGAGCAGATCCATATCGGTATTCAGCATAAGCCATACAGTTCGCGTCATTATCAACAAAAATAGGAATCTCAAGTCTCTCTTCAAGTATTTCTCTGAATGGAATATCATTCCAACCTGGAACGTTTGTAAGAGTATGAATGTGCCCCAATTCAAAATCCACTAGCCCAGGAACTCCACAACCTAAAGTGACTATATTTCCGTTATCTTCCCTAAATTCATTAACAACATTAACCATCGCGGTTATGAGGGATTGTACCGAATCATAATCCGATGTTATCAGAACCTTGGGTTCCTGATTTTCATCAGATAACATCTCGAACAAGGATCCAATTTTAACAGAAGTTCCGCCAAAATCGATTCCAATGGAACAAGGTTTCTGAGAAGTATCAGCTTTCATTAGATTGGTTGAGACCAGCAATAATACGTAGACCTTCAAGTGTCAGAGAATCATTTACAATATTAATTTCCTTCAGACCGGATGAAATTAATTGGGCATAGCCTCCAGTAGCAATAACTTGAACAGAAGACTCATCAAGCTCATCCATTATTGAAGTAATTATTTCTTTTACCAAGCCACGATAGCCAATGACGGCACCTGACAACATTGCATCTTCAGTCGATTTTCCAATAACAGAAGGTGGTTCATTAAGTTCAATTCTAGGTAAAAGAGCCGTATGATCAAACATGTAATCTGTCATCGAAGCTAAGCCTGGTGCAATGACTCCACCAACATAAGATTTTTCCGAAGAAATAACATCAAAGGTGACTGCTGTTCCAAAATCAACGATCACTGCCGGCGCCTCATATAGGGAAACGGCTGCTGCTACGTTAGCCAAGCGATCAGCCCCTATACTTTGAGGATTTTGATAATCTATTTCACAACCAATATGAACAGAGTTTGAAACCTCTAATATTCTTTCCTTACCAAATACGCTTTCAACTGTATCGTTAAATTTTGGAACTACGGAAGATAATATTACACCAAAATTAAAATGATCAGAATTCCAAGATAAGTCCTTAAAACATCTTTCGTTTATCTCATTGGTAGGAATTGAAATAATCTTGTCACCCAGACTCTCCGCACTAGATGGAACAATCTTTGTAAATGAATTGCTAATATCAATCAACAAATAATCAAATTCTTGAGGCATTAATGAATATGCTAATGCCGGATAAGCCTAATCGGCAAAGAGAAATCCTCTTGATCATTCAATAGTTGAACAACTAGGCACTTTAAATGCCTCGTCGCCGCGTCTCTATATTCAAACTCAGTAGGGGTTTACAGAAGAAACTAGAATCCATGCATTCTATTTATAATTTATAATCAATAAAGAATAGAAAAAATAAGTCATGCGCGGGGATGCGCTTTCTGATAAGACTTCTTGAGCCTATCTGCACTAACATGAGTATAAATCTGAGTCGTTGAAAGGCTCTCATGTCCAAGTAAAGTCTGAACGCTGCGAAGGTCAGCACCATTATCTAGTAAATGTGTCGCGAAACTATGCCGAAGCTTATGGGGACTAACACCAACTGGCAATCCAGCAAGTTTCGTATATTTTTTAACGATATCTGAAATTGCTCTGGTAGAAATGCGTTTTTTAGATTTACTAATAAATAATGGTCCAACCTTAACTTTCGCAATATCACAATACTTCTTTAACGCATTCAGAGCATGTGAACCAAGAGGAACTATTCTTTCTTTTGACCCTTTGCCTTTGATTCGAATAGTTTCATTGAAAAAATCAAACTGACTTAATTCTAGCGCTGCTAACTCAGCTAGCCTCAGACCACTACTATAAAAAACTTCAAGTATGGCAGCATCACGTGCCGCAGCCCATGCCGGAGCTTGTTTTGGTTGTTTGACGTTAAAAGGCAAGGCCAAAAGATCTTCTACCTGCTTCAATGTAAGTACCAAAGGCAAGCCCCTTTCTGCTTTGGGCAAATGGACATCAAGGAGAGGATTTACCCTCAATCCCTTCCTCCTTGTAAGATAACGATAAAAGCTCCTAATTGCTGCAAAATGTAACCTAATTGTGGATCTGGCTAATTCCCTCTTCATGCATTCAAAAAGATACACTCTGAAATCCTCAGAATTACACGAATCCCATCCGTTAAAAGAATCACACCAATTACGGAATTCCTTTAATGCGTGGCTGTAATTACTGATTGTTCGAGGCGCAGCATTCTTTTCAACAACCAAAAATTCAAGAAATTCATCAACGAGCAAGTCAGCCTTTTCAGACGAGTTACCTTTATTTTCAGAAAGCTGAACAGACATACCTCTTGTAACAACTTAACATATATTAAGAAAATGACCATTTTGATAATCTATTTAGTCACGGGCTTGACCTTAGGAAATGGGAGAGGATGTTGAGGAATGTCGGATTCCAGTCTAACAAAGCGAATAATACCCTGCCTCGATGTTACTGACGGTCGAGTCGTGAAAGGAACAAAATTTCTACAACTCCGCGATGCTGGGGATCCTGTAGAATGCGCTGTGGCCTACGATGCTCAAGGAGCTGACGAGCTCGTCTTCTTAGACATTACAGCTTCATCAGATGAAAGAAACACCATGGTGGACGTTGTTGAAAAGACAGCTCAGAAATGTTTTATGCCGCTCACAGTTGGAGGAGGGATCCGGACCGTTGAAGATATGCGTATAATGCTACATGCAGGAGCAGATAAGGTTGGAGTAAATACATCAGCAGTAAATAATCCTGATATTATTTCAGAAGGATCGAAAGCATTTGGCTCCCAATGCATTGTAGTTGCAATTGATGCAAAAAAAGATCCAGAAAAAAATTCATGGCAAGTTTATACTCATGGCGGGCGCAAACCCATTGACTTGGATGCAGTCGAGTGGGCAAAAGAAGTTGAGAGCCGGGGCGCTGGAGAAATTCTTCTGACCAGCATGGATGCCGATGGAACAAAAGATGGTTACGATATTGAGTTAAATGCTAGGGTCAGCGAATCATTGAATATTCCTGTGATTGCGAGTGGTGGAGCCGGAAAATTAGAACATATGGCAGAGGTATTAGACAAAGGCAAAGCTGACGCAGTACTCGCCGCAAGTATTTTCCATTTTGGAGAATTCACCGTAGGTGATGTTAAGGATTACCTTTCTTCGGCAGGGGTCCCTGTCCGACCTATATTTATACCGAATTGAGTTATAAAAATCGTTAAAAAATTCATTCCTAGACCCCAGATTCCAGCGTGGATCCCATAAGGTCTTGGATTTGCTCCCATAGTCAAATATACCGCTATCAGCGTGCCTGCGATAACTCCAAAGAAAATAGAACGGGCCTTTATTTTTTTACATTGGATGCCCAGCATTACCGCAGGAGCGATCTGAGCTAAGACTTCTAGTTTTATTTCTAAAAGCCTCCAAATCGTCTGACCTTGCAAAGCAATAGTAAGCATGACAACTAAGATCATAATTATGATAGAAGTAGATTTTCCAACGCGTGTTAATTCGCTATTGTTAGCTTCTGGATAGTATATGCGGTAAAGATCATTCGTTACTAATGATGAAATAGCCAATAAAGCTGAATCAATAGTCGACATCGTTGCTGCTATGACAGCCGCAACTAATAGAGGTCCCATGATAGCAAGTGCAGGCAATTCCTGTACTAATTTTCCTACCATCAATAAGGTAGTTCGATCTGATTCCTCTTTACCAAGACCTGGAATAATGGAAATAGCCATTACTCCCAGAAGAACTAGAAAAAAGGTTGTGAATAAAGGCATGAATGCCATTAACTGGAGAGAGCGCTTAAGGGTTCTCTCATCCCTCGCAGCATAAATGCGCTGGATAGCATGAGGATACATAGAAATTCCAAAAAAGAATAATAATATCGAACTTAGCCATGTTATTTTTTGTTCTAGAATGGGCGGATGCCAAATGTCCGGTCGTGCAGCTTCAAGACCTTCAGCTACTCCTGCGGGACCACCCAAATGAAAAAATAGAGCAAATGCAATAAATCCCAAACTCAATAAGAGTATTATACCCTGCGTCACATCAGTCCAGGCCACGCTCCGCATACCACCCATTGTCTCATAGATTAACATCACAAGTGCGAGAACAATAACAGCTATATTAAAGTTGACTCGCCCATCACTGACCACTTCAGCCAGTTTTCCAAGAGCGAGCAAATTGGTAAGAACGTAATTACCCAAACCAAATATGCCTAGCAACACAATAAATATTGTGAGTGGCCGAAATGAAAATCGGTCCTGAACAAAATCACCTAAAGTGATGAAACGGCGTCTGTTTGAAAGCCTATAAAGCCTCGGAGCAAAAATAAAATACCCCCCTATGACAGCCATCATGGCTCCTACTGTATAAATGGTTGGGAACCCATCCCTGTATGCTTTGCCTACAAACCCCATGAAACTATTACCACTATATTGCGTAGCATACAGCGTAAGAAAAAGCACACCAAACCCAAAGGATCTACCTCCAAGATAATGATCATCTAGTGTGTTCTCTTTTTTTGCTCTGTGCCCAAGCCAACCGATTCCAATAAGAGCCAGCACATAAAGTCCTATAAAAGTTAATCCTCCAGTACCAAGTGCATACCCAGAAGAATTCCCTATAAAATTGTTAGTACTGATCATCCTCCTCCGATCTAGCCGAAATCTCCCAATAACAACCAATAAGAACTGCCATTAAAATCGCAAAGCTTATTGAACCAGCAATAGCATATATAAACCAAAACGGTATTCCAAAGAGCCTAACAGATGAAGGTTCAACAAAGCACCAAGGCACAGCAAGGAACAAAAACACAAGAGGCGATAAAAGAACCAATAAACGTTTCACTAGAACAAACTGTAGATTACCAGATTCTCCTGAAACAGATAAATGTTCAACCTCATTAACCAAGAACTTTTTCTATCGCTTTCTGTAAAGCAATAATCGAATCACTAATCTGATCATTTTTAATTACTAGAGGCGGCATAAAAACAATAGTATTTCCGATAGCGCGAGTCAGGAGCCCATAATCTCTTGCAACATTACAAACTTCAGGACCAATGATCTGGCCGTTTCCTAATAATTCTATCCCTGAAATTAATCCGCACTGACGAACTTCCATTACTTGCTGGTTCTCTGTCTTTAATTTTTCTAGAACTTTATTTAAGTGATTAATTTTTTCTGGAAGTTCAGACAATGTTGATTCTATTTCAAAAATTTTCAGGCTAGCCAATGCTGCAGCACATCCAATAGGATTTCCACTATAACTGTGGCCATAGTAAAAGGTATTCTCTTGACCATCGAGAAAAGCATCAAAAATTTCAGCCGTTGTAAGAGTTGCGGCTAAAGGTAAATATCCTCCAGTCAAACCCTTGGCTAAAGCCATTATATCCGGAATAACACCCTCGTGTTCGCAAGCAAACATCTTACCTGTCCTGCCAAAACCGGTCATAACTTCATCGAGTATTAATAAAGCTTGGTTAGAATCACACCAATTCCTTATTTGGCTCAACATTCCCTCGGGCCAGAGTCGTATCCCGGCAGCCCCTTGAACCATTGGCTCAAGAACAACTGCAGCTATTTCATTGCAATCCAATTTATTTAATTCTTCCACAGAATTAAGACGAATTACCGACAACCCAAGATCAGAAAATCTTGCAGAAAATCTCTCAACTCCACACAAAGAAGAAGCTCCCAGAGTATCACCATGATAAGCATTATCAAAAGTAACAAAACGCTGCCTCTTAGATTCGCCTTTTATTTGAAAATATTGAATTGCCATTTTCATTGCACACTCAATAGCGGTAGAACCATCATCGGAAAAAAATGCACGCTGCAAGCTGTCAGATGGAAATAATCCAATTAACTTCTCAGCTAGAAGTATCGCAGGCTCATTGGTTGTACCTAAAAATGAACAGTGAGCAATCTTTGATAGCTGTTGAATGATCGCTTCATTGATTGTCGGATGGCAATGCCCATGCACGTTAGTCCAAATGGAAGCATTTCCATCAATATATCGACGCCCTAGTGTGTCATAAATATACACACCATTACCCCGCTCAATCACAAGTGGTTCAGATGTATCTGAACACCACTCAGACATAGGCGTAAATGGATGCCAAATAAAGGACTTGTCCTTTTCACCAAGATTCACTCTGCAACTAGACTAACAATCTAAATTCCTTAGTACAATCCAAGAAATAAGATAAGATGAAAACTTAAGCTCCTATAAAATCTTAGAGCAAAATGTGAATACCTAATTAAGCCTCTAAGGATTTAGGTTCATTATCATCAGAACTCTCTTCAGCCGCTGCATCAGAACTCTCTTCAGCCGCTGCATCAGAACTCTCTTCAGCCGCTGCATCAGAACTCTCTTCAGCCGCTGCATCAGAACTCTCTTCAACCGCTGCATCAGAACTCTCTTCAGCCGCTGCATCAGAACTCTCTTCAGGCGCTACATCAGAACTCTCTTCAGCCGCTGCATCAGAACTCTCTTCAGCTATTTGCCCAAAACTAACTCCAGGAATGCCTTCAGAGCTCTGCTCATCTGATCCTTCTAATTGTCCTTCAGTGGAATCTCCCTCACCCTCTAACTCAGGAGGCTCGACAGTTTCCAAAGGTTGTGCTGTTCTCTTAGTGGCAAAACCACTGCCTGCAGGTATAAGATGACCCATAATAACATTCTCCTTAAAACCTTTGAGCAAATCACTCTTACCAAGAGTCGCCGCATCAGTTAAAACCCGAGTCGTATCCTGGAAACTTGCAGCCGAAATGAAGCTTTCAGTCTCAAGAGAAGCCTTAGTGATACCCAACAAGACAGGCTCACCTTCTGCTGGCTTACCTCCCTGTTCCTGCATTTTCTCATTTACACTGACAAATTCAGTTCTCTCAACCTGATCCCCCCAAAGGAAAGTCGTATCACCAGGATCAGTAATTCGAACCTTCCTCAACATTTGCCTAACAATTATCTCAATGTGCTTATCATTAATTTCAACACCTTGAAGACGATAAACTTCTTGAACTTCAAAGACTAGATGCTCCATCAGCTTATGAGTTCCCTCAATCTCAAGAATCTCATGAGGAATTTTAGGCCCATCTGTAAGAAGATCTGCCCTTTTAACAGTATCATCTTCATAAACTGTAATATGTTTATTACGAGGAATGAGATGCTCAGCAGTTTCACCAGTTTCAGGATCAGTAATGATGAGCTTACGTTTACCTCGTGACATACCATCAAACCCAACAACACCATCAATTTTTGCAATCTCAGCATGATCTTTTGGTTTACGGGCTTCAAATAATTCAGCAACACGTGGAAGACCACCGGTAATATCTTTTGTCTTGGCCAATTTTCTTGGTGTTCTTGCCAATAATGCACCCCCTTGCACTTTCTCTTTATCTTTAACGGAAAGGTGAGCACCAGTAGGGACTGAATAGCTTGCTAGTATTTCCTTAGTTTTTGCATCAGTTATGACTATCTGAGGATGAAGATCCTCCTTATGCTCAATAACCACCATTCCTTGAACTCCGGTAGCTTCATCCTTTTCCTTCTTCACAGTAATACCTGGAATCATGTCTCGGAATTCAATCTTGCCACCCTTTTCAGTAATGATCGGAACATTGTGAGGATCCCATGTGGCAATCTGATCACCTCGGGAAATTTGTGCCCCATCGCTAGGATCAATAATTGTGCCAATTACAAGAGGATGAGATTCGAGCTCCATCCCCTTTTCATCTATCACTGATAAAGCACCACTTTTATTTAGTACAATAAACTTACCATCCAATGACTCTACAGTCCTGAGATCCTTATAACGAATCGTTCCATTATGCCCAACATGAATGACAGGTTGCTTGAGCGCCTGCTGTGCCACACCTCCAATGTGGAAAGTACGCATAGTGAGTTGAGTTCCAGGCTCACCAATTGACTGAGCAGCTATAATCCCTACTGCTTCACCAATCTTGACAGGATCACCATTAGCTAAATTAAGTCCATAACACTTCGCACAGCAACCTCTCGACGACTCACAAGTTAAAACAGAACGTATCCTCATTGTTTCGTGCCCAATGTCCTGAAGCTTTAGTGATGTAGCTTCATCAATCAGTTGGTCAACTTCAACGATCACTTCCTGCGAAACCGGATCAGTGATTTTTTCGCAACTCGTTCTTCCATAAACTCTGGTTGCTAGTTCAACGACTTCCTCATCACCTTCATAAACCGAAGAAACACTAATTCCCTGTGTTGTACCACAATCCAACTCCGTAATGATGACGTCTTGGGAAACATCAACAAGTTTTCTAGTTAAGTAACCAGAGTCAGCTGTTTTAAGAGCAGTATCCGCCAAACCTTTACGTGCTCCGTGAGTAGAAACAAAATACTCAAGAACAGATAAACCTTCACGGAAATTAGAGGTAATGGGTCGCTCAATAATTTCACCTGAAGGCTTCGCCATTAGACCTCGCATTCCTGAGAGCTGCTTGATCTGTTGCTTGTTACCCCTAGCACCAGAATCCACCATCATGTAAAGTGGATTAGCTATCTCATTACCATCGTTATATTCTAGCGTTCTATAAAGAGCTCCAGCAATTTTATCTCCAGCCGCTGTCCATATATCAATTACTTTATTGTACCGCTCCCCGTCCGTAATAATACCTTTACGGTACTGCTTCTGAACAACATCCAATTGTTTGTAAGCATTTTTAAGTTCAATCCGCTTTTCATCTGGAATAACCATATCGGTAATACCAATAGAAACACCAGCCCTCGTGGCTTCCCTAAATCCTAATTGCTTAAGCAAATCAAGCGTTTGAACTGTGCCTTTAGGTCCAGCAACTTGGAAAGTTCTCCAGATAATATCCGAGAGTTGTTTTTTCGCAATCGTCTCATTGATAAACCCAAGAGATTTCCCACTCTCATTCTCACATTTAGGCCATATCTCATTAAAACGAACACGACCAGGTGTAGTCTCTATAGTAATCGCTTCATGATCTCCATAAATAGTATCTTTGCCTCTATCAGGATTCGCTAGGCGAATCTTGCAATGCAGGGAAACCGCTCGTTCCGCAATGGCATACTCAACCTCAGTAGTTGATTCAAACAACGGTACACGTTGATCCTCTTTATCCTTATACGTGATATGGTGGCGATGATGTGTAAGGAAATACGCCCCAAGCGTAATGTCTTGAGAAGGTGTAGTTATTGGTCTGCCACTAGAAGGTGAGAAGATATTATTCGGCGCCAGCATCAAAAGCCTAGCCTCCATTTGTGCCTCAACTGACAAAGGAACATGAACTGCCATTTGGTCACCATCAAAATCAGCATTGTAAGCTGAACATGTCAGAGGATGTAAACGAATAGCTGATCCTTCAATTAGAACAGGTTCAAAGGCCTGGATAGATAGTCTGTGCAGTGTAGGTGCACGGTTCAACATTACCGGGTGTCCTTTTGTAACCTCTTCAAGTATATCCCAAACCTCAGGAGTTTTACGCTCGATCATCTTCTTTGCCGAACGTACAGTATGCACATAGCCCAGTTCCTTTAGACGCCTTATAATAAAAGGCTCAAATAATACGAGCGCCATCTTTTTAGGCAATCCGCATTGATGTAGTTTTAATTCTGGACCAATAACAATTACTGACCGGCCTGAATAATCGACTCGCTTTCCTAACAGGTTCTGACGAAACCTTCCGCCTTTACCCTTTAACATGTCAGAAAGAGATTTTAACGCGCGGTTACCAGCTCCAGTTACCGCACGACCATGTCTTCCATTATCAAAAAGAGCATCCACAGCTTCTTGGAGCATCCGTTTCTCATTACGAATAATTACTTCAGGAGTTTTTAACTGAAGCAAATTCTTTAGACGATTGTTCCTGTTAATTACCCTTCTGTATAAATCATTAAGATCAGAAGTTGCAAACCTTCCACCTTCTAAGGGAACTAGCGGCCTCAAATCTGGAGGTATGACTGGCAAAACTTCAAGAATCATCCACTCAGGACGTGTATGACTACTGGCAAATCCCTGAGCAAGTTTAAGCCTCTTCGACAACTTTTTACGAACTTGCTTAGAACGCGTTTTCGTCATCGCATCCTCTAACTCCTCTACTAAAGAAATAAGATCAATGCCAGCAAGCAAATCACGAACAGCTTCTGCACCCATACCTGCACGGAAACTATCTTCGCCAAATTCCTCTTCAGCTTCGCGTAACTCTTGCTCTGTGAGCAACTGCGCAAGCTCCAGAGGAGTGTTACCTGGATCAGTAACAATGTAATCCTCGTAATAGATCACTCTCTCCAACATACGGGCACTCATGTCCAGCATCAGGCCAATACGCGAAGGCATACACTTGTAGAACCAGATATGACTTACTGGTACAGCAAGCTCAATGTGCCCTTGTCGCTCACGACGAACACGTGACAGTGTAACCTCTACACCACAACGATCACAGATTACTCCTTTGTGCTTAATCCTCTTATATTTTCCACAGGCACATTCCCAATCTTTTGTGGGCCCAAAGATGCGCTCACAGAAAAGACCTCCTTTTTCAGGTTTAAATGTTCTGTAATTAATAGTTTCAGGATTTTTTACTTCACCGAAACTCCAACTGCGGATTGTATCAGCAGCAGCCACGGTAATGGTTACCTTGGAAAAATTAGTTTCTTTTTTATTATCAGCTCCAAAAAGCTCTTGGATATTGGACTCTACGCTCATGATTTTTAGCAGTCTTAAATCTTTATAAACTCTATATTATTTTTTCTCTCTAGCTCCTATGCACTGGTTCTGGACTCATCTACATCTATAATAGAAGGGGCGCTCTCACCAACTTTGACGTCAAGACAAAGGCTACGCATTTCTTTAATTAACACATTAAAGGATTCAGGAGTCCCGGCCTCAAGGCTGTTGTCTCCCTTAACAATTGATTCATAAATCCTTGTTCTACCTTGAACGTCATCTGACTTAACCGTTAATAGTTCCTGCAAGGTATATGCTGCACCGTATGCTTCTAGTGCCCATACCTCCATTTCCCCGAAACGCTGACCACCATACTGGGCCTTTCCGCCCAACGGCTGCTGAGTCACGAGTGAATATGGACCAACGGCACGCGCATGAATTTTATCCGCTACCAAGTGACCAAGTTTAAGCATATAAATATATCCAACCACAACTTCTTGATGGAAAGGATCACCTGTGAGGCCATCATAAAGTTGGGACTTCCCATTCAAACCAATCCAATTAAAACCTTCAGTGGATTTAGCTTCTTTCAGGTATTCAATGATTCTAGTTTCGGGTATACCATCAAAAATTGGGGTAGCAACCTTGAATCCTAATGCCTTCGCAGCAACACCCAAGTGTGTCTCTAGGACCTGGCCCACATTCATTCGAGAAGGAACACCTAAGGGATTTAAACAAATATCAACAGGGGTTCCATCCTCAAGAAATGGCATATCTTCTTCAGGAACAATTTTAGCAACTACTCCCTTATTTCCGTGACGTCCTGCCATCTTATCGCCGACTGACAATTTACGTTTGCTGGCAACATAAACTCTAACAGATTTAATGATCCCTGGATCAACCTCGTCACCACTTTCCATACGATCAAGGGATCGTTCGCGCTCTGAATCAATATCACCAAATTTTGGTGCAAAACTGGCAATGATATCCATGATCTTATTCCTTATCGGAGAAGGATCGATCTCAATCGAACCGTGAGCTGCTGCCAACTTTCGTAGAAGTGTCTTTGTAATTTTACGGTTAGCCGGAATAATAAGCTCCCCAGATTTACTATCCACAACATCTAAAGGAATCTTCTCACCCAAAAGAATATCAGAAAGTTTCTCGGTAAGTTGATCGGTTAATTCATCGCGTTTTTTCTTATGGTCTGAATCAATAGTCTTGAGCTGTTTTTTAATCTCAGCCTCTGACATTTGTTCTTTCTCTGCGACATTACGTGAAGAAACCCTAACATCCATTACAATGCCAGTGCACCCTGAAGGGACACGTAATGATGTGTCCTTAACATCAGCTGCTTTTTCACCAAATATAGCACGTAATAATCGTTCCTCTGGAGCCAATTCAGTTTCACTCTTTGGGGTAATTTTTCCAACAAGAATATCACCAGGTTTAACTTCTGCTCCAATACGAATTACTCCATCAGGTCCAAGATCCGATAAGGCCTCTTCTCCTACATTAGGTATATCCCTAGTAATCTCTTCTGGGCCCAGCTTAGTATCTCGGGCCCCAACATCAAAATTAGAAATATGTATTGATGTATAAACATCATCCTTCACAACTCTCTCAGATATAGTGATCGCGTCCTCAAAGTTATAACCATTCCAAGGCATGAAAGCGACAAGAACATTTTTACCCAATGCAAGTTCACCATTCTCTGTACAAGGCCCGTCCGCTAATACATCGCCCTCCTTAACTTTCTGACCCTTCGTCACAATCGGCCTCTGATTAATGCATGTGCCAGAATTAGAACGCATAAATTTGCGTAAAGGATAAATATAGATCCCTTTGTTTGGATCACTCTTTAACTTACGAGGATCTGACAAAAACTTTTGATCTGAAACATGTAATTCACCGTCAGAAGTAACTACAATTATTTCAGCTGTTGCCGCAGCAACTTTTCCTGGTCCCTCGGAAACAACAACGGCCCGTGAATCACGTGCAGCTTTTCCTTCCATTCCTGTACCCACCAATGGCGACTCTGCGCAAAGCAAAGGAACACCTTGGCGTTGCATGTTGGATCCCATCAAAGCCCTGTTAGCATCATCATGCTCAAGAAATGGTATAAGAGACGCCGCAATTGAAACCAATTGTTTAGGCGAAACGTCCATGAGTGAAGCTTCCTTAGGGTCAATCTCAAGAAAATCCCCTCTATAACGTGCAGTGATCCTCTCAGAAGTAAACTTACCCGTATCATCTAAAGGATTATTTGCTTGTGCTATAACTTCATTCTCCTCCTGATCTGCTGTTAAATAAGCAATGTCCTTTGTTACCTTACCGTTTTTAATTTTTCGATAAGGCGTTTCTATAAATCCAAATTCATTGATTCGAGCGAAAGTACTCATTGAATTTATCAATCCAATGTTTGGTCCTTCAGGCGTCTCAATAGGACAAATTCTTCCATAATGTGATGGGTGAACATCACGAACTTCAAAGCCTGCACGATCTCGGTTAAGACCGCCAGGGCCTAGTGCTGACAAACGTCTTTTATGAGTCAACTCGGCCAAAGGATTTGTTTGGTCCATAAATTGACTCAATTGAGAACGACCAAAAAAGTCTCTAACGACAGCTGATAAAGCTTTTGGATTAATTAATTTCTGAGGCGTCATGCCATCCAAGTTGACATCAAACAAAGTCATCCGTTCTTTAACCAACCGCTCAGTACGAGCAAGACCTACTCTACATTGATTAGATAGCAATTCCCCAACTGCACGAACTCGTCGAGAACCAAGGTGATCAATATCATCTGTTATACCTTCCCCTTTTTTCAAATTCAGCAAATAGCGCATCGCTACTACAAAGTCCTCTGAAGTAAGAATTCTCTCTCCCTCATCAACTTTGAGTCGTAATTTTTGATTAATTTTATATCTACCAACTCGTGTCAGATCATATTTCTTAGGGTCAAAGAAAAGCCTCTTAAGGAGTGCCTTCGAATTTGTTGTGGTCGGCGGATCTCCAGGGCGCAAACGACGATAAATATCTTTCAGTGCTTCTTCCTCATCATTGGATGGGTCCTTCCTCAAGGATTTAACTAAAATATCATCATCCTTAGTATCAATCACCTCAAGGCTCTTATGACCCAACTCCATTAGCTGGTGAACTATACCAATAGTAAGGGGCTCGTATGCCTTTGCAACAATCACCTCCCCATCAATAACATCTTCCATTGGTGTCTTGGTTGAGAGCTCTTCCTCATCCATCTTAGCCGTAAGCTTAAGTTTTTTTACATCATAAAAAAGTTTACAGATATCGGAATCCTTCTCAAACCCAAGGGTACGAAGAAATGTCGTAGCAAGGAACTTTCTCCTGCGTCGACGACGGTCTAAATAAACGTAAAGCAAATCATTGGTATCAAATTGGACCTCTAACCAAGAACCTCTATCAGGGATTATTCGGAAACTATGCAAGGTCTTGCCATTCAGATGAAGACTTGTCTCAAAACAAACCCCTGGAGAACGGTGCAATTGAGAAACAACTACTCGTTCCGCTCCATTAATAACAAAAGTTCCTCGAGCGGTCATTAGAGGCAGTTCGCCCATGTAAACTTTTTCCTCTTTCGTTCCAGCCTCATCCTTTAAGCGAAAAGTAACGTACAGAGGGGCGCTATAAGTCTCGGTATTGCGGATAGCCTCAAGAGCTGTCAGTTTAGGCTTACCAACATCATATGATACAAAATCCAAGGTCACCTTATCATCATATGAATCAATTGGAAAAACCTCTTTGAATACCGCTTGCAAACCTATTTGCTTACGTTTGCTTGGAGCAACATCCTGTTGGAGGAAGTCCGCATAAGACTGGATTTGGATTCCAATGAGATTCGGAGCCTCAAGGACTTCGTCAATATTTCCAAAATGTTCGCGTATTCTTTCAGACATAGTTTTGTTTGGTTTTGCTATGGACTAGGCAGAGTGTTTAGGCAGAAAAACCTCATAGACTGCTAGTCCATGAGGAAAAAATTGTAAGTGCTGCTCTGATCCCTTGTTTACACAAGAAAAGACCGGTCCGTCTTTACGGTATTTCCGGTTCTTTAATATAGTTGAGTATGTTGGGCGGTCAGTTCCGTTCCTTAAGGAATAGTGCAGCAAAATAAATTAGGCTTGGTTTTGAGTCAGATCCTCGATTTTATATGTATTAAAAATGTTACAAAATAGCACAGCTAAGCACTAAAAAGTACTTAGCTGTGCTTTGTGA
Organism: uncultured Verrucomicrobiota bacterium; assembly: GCA_902591645.1. The sequence continues at coordinate 47,671 of CACJBM010000002.1, forward strand.
TTAGTTAGAAGTAAATAACACTAAATCTAATTAAGTTATTATTTAACTTCGACCTCTGCCCCGGCAGCTTCAAGTTTGGTCTTAATTTCTTCAGCTTCTTCCTTAGAACATGCTTCTTTAATTGGGGAAGGAGCTCCATCGACAAGTTTCTTAGCATCAGCAAGCCCAAGGCCACTAACAGCGCCACGAACTTCTTTAATGACAGCAATCTTATTGCCACCAGCATTAGTCAAGATTACATCGAATTCAGTCTTCTCTTCCGCATCATCTCCACCACCGGCAGCTGGAGCAGCGGCAGCGGCAGCTACAGGAGCAGCAGCGCTTACTCCCCACTTCTCTTCGAGAGCTTTCACAAGGTCAGCAACTTCAAGGACACTTAGTCCACTTAGGTCTTCAGTTAATTTTTCAATATCAGCCATTTTCTTTTACGGTGTCGTCGCGATTCAGAGCCCTGTAACATTTCAAAGCGGCGGCCGCCGCCCCGACAAGGAACCGTGGTTTATACTGTTTAGGTTTTGTTTTAGTTTTGTTTTAGTTTTGTTTACTCCTTGGCATGAACTTCGCACACCAAAGATGATCTTTATTATTAGCCCTGCTCCTCCTTTGCCTTAAGTATACGAGCCAGAGATGATGCTGGCTCATTAAGCAACCTTACAAAAGTGCTAGCAGGTGATTGTAACGTCCCAAGTAAATGGGCTCTCAACACATCCATAGGCGGCAATGATGCTAATGCATTTAATTCCTCCGGACTGAGCAAATTGCCATCCATAACTCCCGCACGCATTTCAGGCTTCTCATTTTCCTTCTTAAAATCCTTCAGAACCTTAGCCACTGCACATATGTCCTGATCACCAGTCACGAGCGCCGTCTGACCAGCCAAAAATTCATTAATCCCTTCAGGATATTCCGCCTCTACCGAAGCACGCTTAGCATATGAATTCTTCGTTACGTGAGCAGTAGAATTAGTTTCACTGAGTCGCGAACGCAATTCTCCAAGCTGTGCTACTGTCAATGCCTTGTAATCAATAACAATCATGAAAGGAGATGCGTTTAGCTTCTCTATAAGATCGTTAATAATATTCTCTTTGATTGCTTTCATTGTAATCCTTAATTTTTTATTAACGTTTCTTATTTCTCGAAAATATCAGTTTCGACCGGTATACCGGGCGAAACAGTAGCTGATAGCGTAGCTCCACAAATATAAATTCCTTTAGTCGAAGCTGGCCTCACTTGCTTAATTGCATTCATTACCGCGTTGCCATTATCAGCAAGCTGCTCAGCTGAAAACGAAACTTTCCCAATCGGAGCTGCTACGCCACCGTTTCGATCCAATTTAAAATCAATACGTCCAGCTTTCACTGCATTAACAGCTGAAGCAGTATCATCAGTAACCGTCCCTGTCTTAGGGTTAGGCATTAATCCGCGAGGCCCGAGAAAGCGCCCAAGTTTCCTGACCTCAGCCATGGCTTCTGGAGTAGCAACAGCAACATCAAAATCTTGAAATCCCCCTTGGATTTTATTTATCAGATCATCAAAACCAACGAACTCGGCTCCGGCATTCTTTGCAGCTGTTGCTGCTTCACCTTGAGCAAAAACCAAGACCCTAACTTTCTTGCCTGACCCATGAGGCAATGGGCATGTTCCGCGAACCATCTGGTCAGATTGCTTAGCATCAACCCCAAGACGCACAGAAATTGAAACTGTCTCGTCATACTTGGCTGGTGGAAATTTCTTAAGTATATCAATAGCTTCAGTAAGACTATATTCCTTATCCTCCTCAAACAGTTCCGCCGCTTGTCGGTATCTTTTACTTCTTTTTTTTGCCATCTTTCTTTCGCAGTATTAGCGGATGCATTACACCCTCCTGCAGTGTTTTGTTTATATTAATTAAATCTCAATAATTACATTCCTTGAATCTCGATGCCCATTTGGCGGGCACTTCCTGCAATGATACGAGCTGCCGCTTCATCATCTTCAGTATTCAAATCAGGTTTTTTAATTTTCACAATTTCCATCACTTGGGCTTTAGTTATTGTAGCCACTTTCTCTTTGTGAGGCTCACCTGATCCTGACGCAATCTTTGCTGCCTTTTTAAGTAACGCAGAGGCCGGTGGCTGCTTACAAACAAAACTGAAACTTTTATCTTTATATATCGTTATAACGACTGGCAGAACATCGCCAGCCTGAGCCTGAGTCTTTGCATTAAAATCTTTGCAAAACTCCATTATATTTAGCCCAGCCTGTCCCAATGCTGGTCCTACGGGAGGTGACGGATTCGCTTGACCCGCGGGGATCTGAAGTTTCAAGGTTCCGGTTACTTCTTTAGCCATAGTATTAAAATGATTAATTCAGGTATTTATTATTCTTCTTTTTCAATTTGCCAATGCTCTAGCTCAACAGGAGTTGGTCGACCAAAGACAGTAACTGAAACTAGTAATGTTCCTTTTTCTTGGTCTATTTCTTCTATTACTCCGGGCTGACTTTCAAAAGGACCATCAGAAACTTTAATCGTTTCTCCAACATCAAATGCGATTCTCGGTTTAATGCTTTCTTCGCGTTCTTTTATCTGAAGCAGCATACTCTCGACTTCGCGGGGGCGCATAGGAATCGGATTGTTCTTTGTGCCAGCAAAACCAATTACTCCATGTGTTTCCTGCACAAAGTACCAACTACGATCAATCAACCCACCCTCATCATTGAGCAAGTGCATATTCATAATGAGGTATCCAGGAAAAAACTTTCTCTTTGATTCTGAACGCTTGCCCTTCTTTACTTCCGAAACCCGTTCAGTGGGGACCAAAACTTCGAAAATCACATCGCTCATTTCTTCCGACTCAATTCGCCGTTCAAAACTATTGCGAACTTTGTTTTCCTGACCAGATAATACGTGGACAACGTACCATTGGTCTTTTGGTGCAGGAATTAAAGGCATCTTTGTTTAATTAATTATAAAGCGTTATCTAAAATGAAATTCCAAGATGCTATAAATTCGTAAGCAACTTGATGATATTAAATAAAATCAAATCCCAAAGACTCACAAAGGCACCCAAAAGCATCATCGCTATAAATACCACTACTGAAGAATCGGTAAGCTCCTTAAAACGCTTAAATCCCTTCTCTCCCTTATTCTTGGGAATCCAAGGCCAGCTAGCTTTTTGAAGCTCAGATCTAACTTCTCCAAAATATCTTGTTAGACTTTTCATTTCTTCATTTAATGGATTTTAATAGAGGCTTGGCAGGGTAGGAGGGATTCGAACCCCCGACACCCGGTTTTGGAGACCGGTGCTCTAACCAGGCTGAGCTACTACCCTCTTGGAGTTTATTTACTTTATTTTTCTTTATTAAACTCGCTTTTGAGGACTTCTCTTTTTTACGGCGTAGCCGGATCCCATTCGAGCCAAATAATGCCCGACAAGATCCGGCTAACCTAAATTCGTTTAGTTGAGGTTTAAATCTTAATCAAGAATGTCAGCAACACGGCCAGCTCCAACGGTCCGACCACCTTCACGAATCGCAAAACGAATCGTTTTTTCCATAGCGATCGGAGTAATAAGATCAACTTCCATCGTCACGTTGTCACCAGGCATCACCATTTCAACACCGTCAGGTAATTTAATGGTACCAGTCACGTCAGTTGTTCGGAAGTAAAATTGTGGTCTATAATTACTAAAGAAAGGTGTATGACGGCCGCCTTCATCCTTACTCAAAACATAAACTTCAGAAGTGAACTTTTGGTGTGGAGTAATTGAACCTGGTTTTGCAATGACCTGACCACGCTCAATGTCCTCTTTCTTTGTTCCTCTAAGAAGAATACCAACATTATCACCTGCTTCACCGCGATCTAACAACTTACGGAACATCTCAATGTCAGTAACTGTCGTCTTTTGTGTGTCGCGTATTCCGACAATTTCAACTTCTTCCATCTTGTTGACCACGCCTCGCTCAACACGACCAGTGGCAACAGTTCCCCGACCTTCAATTGAAAAGACGTCCTCAATAGGCATAAGAAAATCCAGATCCACTGGACGCTCAGGCTTCGGAATGTAATCATCAACAGCAGCCATTAGTTTCATAATGTTCTCTTGCTGCTCACCGTCTCCTTCTAGGGCCTTCAATGCAGAACCCTTAACGATTGGAATATCATCACCAGGGAACTCATACGCGCTAAGCAATTCGCGAATCTCCATCTCAACCAGATCAAGCAATTCGGCATCATCAACCTGATCAGTTTTGTTTAAGAATACCACAATCGCAGGAACTCCAACCTGACGGGCTAGCAAAATATGCTCTCTTGTTTGAGGCATTGGACCATCTGCAGCAGAACAAACCAGAATCGCTCCGTCCATTTGTGCAGCACCCGTGATCATGTTTTTCACATAGTCAGCATGACCCGGACAATCAACGTGAGCATAGTGTCTATTCTCCGTCTCATACTCTACGTGAGCTGTTGAAATTGTAATACCACGTTCCTTCTCTTCTGGAGCGGCATCTATTTCATCGTAATTTTTCTTCTCAGCCAAACCTTTTTCCGCCAGCGTGTGGCAGATAGCAGCGGTGAGCGTAGTCTTCCCGTGGTCAACGTGTCCGATTGTTCCGATGTTGACGTGGGGCTTGTTTCTTTCGAATGCTTCTTTGGCCATGTCTTTGTTAGTAGTAAGTCCTATAAAAATTAAGGACTAGGGTCTTAGTTGATTTTGAATTGCCTTACAAATTATCCGCAAAATATTTTTGATCTCGCAATTTGTAATTCTTGTTGGTTTCTTTTTAAGTTTAGTTACCGATTAATCGGCTTGGTATTATTTCTTACTTTCTGCGTGGAGCTCATGACGGGATTTGAACCCGTGACCTCTTCCTTACCAAGGAAGTGCTCTACCCCTGAGCTACATGAGCGTATCTATTGTTTAATTACCTTATGAGCATTAAACTCGGCAGGTGACCACACATGAAACACTCACGCAGTCCGCAGAAGCCGAAAGATTTCCACCCCAGAAGGCCATTTATTATGAACCATTCTTGAAAGAAAACACCTACCACCCCTGCGAAAAAGTGGAGCGAAATCTATCAAATCGGCTGTTACTGTCAAAAAAATTTTAAGATTTTTCGGAAATAATACAGAATTACTTCTTAAGATACTCATTTCGAAGTAATTATGCAGGTATTTGCAATGCTAATAAACTAAGCAAAATCAGGTTATATTCCTTCATAAGAAGAAAAATCACCATCAATTATTAAATTTTTCAGCAATACGCTCAATACCTACAGCTTTCCCGGTACTGTAATCAATGTCCAAAAGGACTCCTCTTATATCCACTTCTCCTTTGGCTACAGGCATGGCTCTGGGCGTTGAAGTGCGCATGCGCTCAAGTATTGGATCTATTTGCCTCCCCAAAATTGATTCTGATGGTCCGCACATGCCAGCATCACATAAGAACCCTGTTCCACCCGGAAAAATTTGCTCATCCGCAGTCTGAACATGGGTATGAGTTCCCACCACAGCAGAGACTCTTCCATCAAGATAACGGCCAGTGGCTATAGTTTCACTCGTCGCCTCAGCATGAAAATCGACAAAAACCATTCTAATATCTGTCCCCTTTCGAATCAGTTCCAACTCAGCATCGATCGCAAGGAATGGATTCTCTAGAGGTGGATTCATAAATGTTCTACCTTGAGCATTTAATATCGCTACTGGCCCTTTCTCCGTTTCAAGTACAATACTGCCTTGGCCAGGTGTACCTTCCGGATAATTGAGAGGTCGCAACAAACGCGGCTCGGTAGGCAAATAATCAATGATCTCTTTTTGATCCCAAATATGATCACCCGTTGTAATGACAGTTGCTCCGGCCCTCAGGAGACCTATTGCAATCTTAGGCGTAATACCTCTTCCACCCGCCGCATTCTCTCCATTAACAACAATAAAATCAATTCCCCGATCTTCACGAATCTTAGGGAGAAAATCTCCAACTGCCTTACGCCCGGGTTCGCCAACGATGTCCCCTAAAAAAAGAAGTCTTAAATTACTAGTGTGTGGTAGTGCGTCCAAGTCATTATGCTAATTGGAAATTAGTAAGGCTCAACCACATATTGTCATAAGTATCAATTTACGTTTAAATTCAGTTCCTATTCTCGATGCCGCCAAAAGAATCATCACCGACTAAATCAGTAAAACTATTCTGGATTAGCATCATAATTATATCAGCTCTCTTAATGATAGTTATCTTAAATCCTGAAAATAAGATTGCTGATGAATCTGAAATTCATGCTGACCAGCTCCGCATTCGCTCCAATCTGAGCACATTAGCCATTGATCCTAACTGGAGTGAGCTAGAAAAATATCAGAGAAAAATTACCAAAAAACGATTCCTGACAGAATTAGAAAATATTTATTCTGAACAAGACGCTTGGAAATCAGTCGTCCGAATTAATTCAACATCTGCTGAAATTCGCACAAAAGGTAACCAACTTTTCAAACTGCAATTTGGCCCATCTGATCATGTGCCCAAAAATTTACGTTACTGGAGAAAAGCCGAAGAACTTCCCAAAAAGACTAATATTGAAAAAGAACCACTCAAAAGCCTTAGAGTAGCAATTGATCCCGGACATATCGGTGGAAAATGGGCAAAGATGGAAGGTCGATGGTATCAATTAGATGGTAAAGGTATCGAAATAAAAGAAGGGGAACTGACACTGTTAACAGCAAAATTAATTAAACAAAAACTACAATTGTTGGGAGCAACAGTTGTCCTATTAAGAGACCAACACGAACCCGTAACCAAATTACGACCAAGACACTTTGAAAAGCTGGCTCGAAAGGTTTTGCAATCACGCGGACAAAATCCTGAAGGCCTTGCACTTAAGAGAGAAAGTGAACTCCTATTTTACAGAAAACACGAAATCCGAAGAAGAGCGCATATAATAAATAATACGATTAAGCCCGATCTCACAATTTGTGTACATTTCAACGCAGAGTCTTGGGGAAACCCAAATAAACCAAAACTAATAAACCGCAATCATCTTCACCTTTTAGTAAATGGTAATTACAGCTCAACCGAATTTCGTTTAGAAGATAACCGATTCCATTTATTTAAGAGACTCTTACAAAATACTCATAATGAAGAGCTCGCGATAAATATTGCAGTCGCCAGTTCGATGGCTAAAGAAACCGGGCTTCCTCCATATAAATATTCCACTTCAAATGCAAAGCCCATTAACCAAAAACAACCCTACATTTACGCAAGAAACCTTCTCGCTAATAGAGTCTACCACTGCCCGGTTATTTTTCTAGAACCTTATGTAATGAACAGCCCTACATTTTATCATCGAGCCATCGCTGGAAATTACTCTGGAGAAAAAATGATAGCTGGAAAGAAACGTAAAAGTTTAATCCATGAATATGCTGACGGTGTCGTTGGAGGTCTCGTTAATTACTATAAAATAAAACGGGCTAATTAAATGATTAAGACCCTACGATTCCAGTGGTTATGCTAAAGATTCCTCAAAGACTGATATTACAATCTCGTGATCGGAACTTTCTGCTCCGCTCATCAATAATTATTGGCATCATTTCAATATTAATCGGCATTGCATTGCCTAGCATTTCGACAAAAGAAAACCAAATTATAGAAGAGCTAGAAATTGCATGCCCTTGGATTAAAAAAGAATCTTTACCAATCACACTGAACCGTCTGGACCCTAAGCAAGTTGAGCGAATCATTAATTATAGGAGCGGTAAAGTATTTGATGAAGTAAGTATTGCTAGGATGGCACGTGAGGGACTCTACTTAACTGCATCAATTCTTGAAATTCCTCAAAACATTTTAAAACCAGAGAGTCAAAAACTCTTTAAAGATTATATATTATCTTCCTTAGACAAAACAAATGAAGAGCACTTTTCAAAATTAAAAGAGCGCATGAAGAGCAGCAGGCCAATTCGTTTTGCTTCTGAATTTTATGCAGACATTCTTAGCGCTAGAGAGAAGCATAAAGAAGCTAAAATATATTATGAATTCGAGTTAAAAAATTACCCTCAGTCAGATCATGCAAAAAATGGCATCATGAAAACACTCCTGGCCTTAGAAAAAACGAACGAACTTGAAGAACTATTTTCCAGTCAAGAATATAGAAATTCAATGAGCAACCAAACATTTGAAAATGTTGCCTTAAGATTAGGAAAGTGGATATCACTCACCAAAAGAAATATAACATTCATTTTTCAAAATCTTAATTTTGTTTGGCTTTCTGTAACCGCCTTTACGGCTGCTATTTGGTTCTGTATCATCATCAGTTTGGGGCGCGCGGGTAAACTTCCTCTAAGAAGAATACCACTTTATGGATTTGGATTCTTAGCGGGATTCGCATCAACGTTCGTGGTTCTTGGATTAGTTTTCTGGCAAGAAAATGAGCTTCAATTCAAGTTAAACGGAGAAATAATTAACGACAGCCTTTATGTGATTTGTGGCATTGGACTTAGAGAAGAACTAATCAAACTGCTTTTTTTTACACCCTTCCTTTTCATTCTTCTGAAGAGAAGGTGCCCGATGGAAGCCTTAGCAACAGCTGCTTGCATTGGACTCGGATTCGCCTGCTCAGAAAATCTACTTTATTTTGGGCCAGGATCCGAAGCGGCGGTTTTTCCTAGATTTTTAACTGCTAATTTTTTCCATACATCACTGACTGGAATCGCTGGCCTCTCACTGTTTTATTTTTGTCTTTGGCCTAAAACGAGATGGGAAGGATTTATTGGAACATTCATTTTAGTAGTGATCGCCCATGGAGCTTACGATGCCTTCGTCGGACTTGTCCCTCAATTAGCAAAGCCTTTAAGCATTTTTTCAATTATAATTTTTGCTCTTATCTCAAACTATTATTTAAATTCTGCTAAAGAAGTTAGAGAAAGTAGCTCTGCTGCTATTTCACCCCTAGGTATTTTTGTGATAGGATCGAGCATTTTAATAGGGATAACATGGATCCTTGCATGCCATTTAAATCCAATTCGTGAGGTAATAGCTACTATTGGTCATAGTACTCTATCGTTAGGAACTATGGCTTTTATTTTCATTAATCAATTCCGTAACGAATGAGCATTACTTAAAGCACTCACACAAACACCTTGACCATATAGCCATTAAAGGCTTTACCTGAATAGGAAGAGATAATACTGAAAATGAATATCCAAATAATTGCTCTGGCCTCAGTAATTTTAACATTAGGCCTGTGCTCTTGTAATACCCTTCAATCGGTTCGTGTGTCTTCAATGAATCTGCTCAAAGGCACCCAAAAAAAGAACATTGAAGAACCTGCCACATCTAGTGAGGCACCAAAGCAAAAAAATACCGAAACAAATTCGAAGAAAAAGACCTCCTCTAATAATCCAAATCCGTCTCTGCAAACAAATGTTCCAGCATTGCCAGAACCCATCACCAACGAAGCACCAAAGGAACCCGATAGCCCAAAGATAATTCCACCATCAAAGCCTAAAGAGAAGGAACCCACTCAAAAAGAAGACCCAAAAAAAGAATCGATTCTGAAGCCTAAACTCCCTGCCCGTGAGGGTATTTTACCACCAAGTTAGCAACTAACTTTTTAGAATCATCACCGCAGTCATTCCACCCAAGTGAATTGTCCTGTATAACGAATCTTGGCCTTACTCTTAAGGTGATTAATTAATGCTTCGATAGCCCTTTGTCGTTTCTCAACTTCAATAGTAGCAGCAATCTCATGATGCAATGCATCTAGTGAAGCTTTGGCTGAATCAATTCGGCCAATAACGTGAACTATGTGCCAACCAAGAGAAGTCTTAAATGGAGATCCTGTCTCACCAATACTTATCTTGATAACATTATCATAAAAGTCACTAGGGACACGGTCCCGAGTAAGCCAACCCAAATTTCCCCCCGAATCTTTGTTCCGAGCATCCTCGGAAAATCTCATTGCTAATTCTCTGAAGCTCTGACCTTCTTTTAATTTCTGAAAAATCCTTTCAACCTTCTCTTTAACCTGCTCAGCATCTTGATCCAAAGTAGAGAAGAAGATATGCTTTAAATTTATTCTATCAGGGATCATGGAAATAACCTTGTCTCTTTCATATCTTTCTATTATTTCCTCTTCACTAACAATAATATGTTTCTTTATAGCCTTTTCAATCCATGCTCTTTGCATGAATTGGTTCTGAAGAAAAGTATCAATCCGGCTAACTGAAAATCCCTGCGATATAGCTGCCTGATCGAATTCTTTGGAACTGTTAAAACCTCGGCGGAACCTTATCAAAGCATCATCAATTTCTTCTTGAGATAGTTCGACAGGATAGTGATAAGAATGGAACCAGATCAATCGGTCAATTACTAATTGATCAAGAACAAGGAGACGTATCGCATTAATTCTACTTCTTTCAATCTCACTCAAAACTATTCCATTTTTACGACAATACTCTTCCGTAGCACGCTCCAAATCATATCGCCTAATAGGATGGGCATTCACTGTAGCAACAATTTCTTCCCTCATAGCAAGCTGCTCCGCGTCAACCCCATTACCTTTTAATGTCTCATCGATTCGTGATTTAAGTGGCCCATCAAACCAATAAATGTCCCCAAGCAAATACAAAATACTCAGCACATAAAAAATATATCTGCGCGGGAATTTAAAGGGCCCTTGAGAGCAGTTAACTTCTTGATTCTCAGGAATCATTTTATTTAGAATTGCGAGTCCACACACTGGCCTGAGCAACACCTACTTGAAACTTACGTGCATGCTCCAAAATAATGAAAGGCATATCTTGACTGCCCTGTAACACGAATGTGTCAGACAAATTCGTACTAATCCAGTCCAGCGTCGATCCTTTGGGCCAATTTTTCATCGGAGTAAATTCTCCAATCCAAGTGCAAGGTGTTGTTATAACTAACGATCCTCCTTCATTCATGAGTGCCGGCAATTTCTTTAACAGGTGATCCGGATTAGATAATCTGCAAAGTAAATTCGCTGCATGTATGACATCAAATTTACCAATCCTATCAGGTAATTGCAGCGCGTCTCCAACCTCAAAGGAAATCCGTTCTGGTCTCGACCCCTCTGGAACCTCAGCAATATAAGAATTAAACTGCCTACCTTCCTGCAGGCTATTGAATTTAACACTGCCCTCAACCCTTATCGTTTCAGCGGCACGTATGAACTGATTGGAATAATCTATACCAACTACCTCATCACAGAAACGCGAAAGCTCGAAACATGACCTGCCTACGGAACAGCCTAAATCTAGAGCACGCTGCCTATTCTCGGAAATGTCTAGATTCTCAGTAACGCTACGCTCTGCAAAATTCAAAAATGACTCAGGAAATATCTGAAAGGGATCTATTTCAAGAGAATTGCCATAGTGAAATAACAAATACTGATCAAGATAAGATTGGGACTCATAAAGGCTCACTGGAAAATTAATTAATTATTTTATTTCTGAGACAAAGCATTAATCAAATACTGACTAGGTTTAAAATTTTCTATGAGAATTTCAAACTGTTTGCCTCTTTTCATTCTAACCTGGCTAATATTAAAATTAGGAGTCTTATGTGGGGCAAAAAGAATATCATCATGCGTAGAGTTTTGATGAGTCTTGAACATTTCAGGTATGATATCCCCACCAAGATGATCATCTCTACCTGTAGCAAGGTGACAAGTTCCTAGTACCTTCTCGTCTTGAATGTCAGCGCCTGAAACTGGCAACACTTGAGTTCCAAATCCCAGCTCACCTAAAGTTCCCGTGACCGGATCATCTTTTAATCTTTCATTGTGCTCATCTATTATTATCTGATCACCTTCAATCAAAGTGCTACGATAAATATTACGATCCTTAACATCAAGAAGTCCCAGAGTTCCATCATGGTACTTCATAGGGAACTGTCCAACCGCATCAACTGGTACAAAATAGACTTCACCGGCAGGTAAATTCGCAATATCCGGAGCCTTTCCCTTACATAGGCCGTGCGATTTCTGTGCCTCTTGGCCATCCAAAAACAGCTTTGCAGTAAGAGTTCGGTCATTGTTCAATGTGAAATCAATTTCAATTTCATCGGCACCAGTCATAGCTAGTCGAAGTTTCTCAGCATCAGATGAAACCTGATTATAGTCTACTGAAAGACCAGAATTGAGTATAACATCATTCAGCCCATGCATGGTCGCTCCACGGAATCCAAAATCTTTACATTTCGCAGTTAGTGGAGCCGTAGCGCTCCAATCTGAAATACATAAAATGATATCATATTCAGGATAAATGTTTTGATCCAAAGACAAGGATGAACCATCAACATCGAAGCATTCATCCTCCATATCAAGATTGGATCCATTCGTGGCATGGTAAGCAAACATCTCGCCTCCACTCATACCAAGTTCATGCATTGCCCCATCTTGTAACTTGCAAAAGAATTCTTTATATGCTTTCGCTTGAACAGGAAATTTCTCAGGGGACTGCAAAAATTGAAACTCCCTCATCTCCTTTGAAGGTTCTTCAAAATCCGTAAGGATGCAGATCCTGCACCCTTCAGTTGGGTCAAATACTGAATATAATAATTTGGTTAAGCTAAATTCGGGAAATATTCTATCTTCCGGACTTAAGATAATATTTGAAGGTAAAATTTCGGAGGAACTCATTTTCTGCTATAACTTTGGCGAACTTATATTAGATGCAATGGTTGATTTCCCTGAACTTGAATTAAATCAACAATAAATAGATGGCTAACAATAGTAACAATAAAATAAAGCTTATGGCTGTTATTTCTGGAGCGACAAGTGGTCTCGGAAAAGAAATTGCTCTAGGTCTGGCAGAAGTAGGATGGACCATAATCGGATTTGGAAAAACAAAAAGTAAAGTTAAGGCGCTCGCTGATAAATTAGGAGAAAATCATTACATTTTTCAGGCCAATGTTTCTTGTGACGAATCAATTGCTGTTGCTGCCCAACAAATCATTAATCAATTCGGATCGCCTCATTTACTCATTAATAATGCTGCCATCATGAATAATCCTGCTCCCTTATGGGAAGTGTCAGCAAAAGAGTTCGATGAAATGTCTGCTGTTAATATTAACGGTGTTGCTAATATGATTAGGCACTTTGTCCCATCAATGATTCAAGACTGCCGTGGAATCATAGTGAACTTGAGTTCTGGCTGGGGCCGTTCCACTTCCCCTAATGTTGCTCCTTACTGTACTACAAAGTGGGCCATCGAAGGAATGAGCAGTGCATTAGCGCAAGAATTACCGAATGGAATGGCTTGCGTCGCATTGAATCCAGGGATCATCAATACTGAAATGCTCAGAAAGTGCTGGGCCGAAGGTGCGTCAGCATATCAAACTCCAAAGGAATGGGCAAAAATAGCAATCCCTTTAATTGAGAAAATTAATTCCAATGATAATGGGAGGCAAATGACTGTGACCTGAAAACATCGGGCACAATCATATTCTAGCGTTCCTCCTCATTGACAACGCAGTGTAAAATAGCCTCACGAAGTTGTCTCCTTCCAAACATACTGGTTGCTGATTTGCCTCGAGTCTTACCTGTAAATTTTAGATTCTCTCTTCTTTTAGAAGACCTTCCTGCTCTGAGAATTTCCGATATGTCCCTCATCTCCTCATCTGGAATATTTTTCCCCCCTTTGAACCAAGAAAAGCGTGATATGAATGACATTAATGAATATAAATAATTATTTGTTATTGATTATTAGCAAAAGTTAACCAATTGCAAGATTATTCTTTGTTAATCATGCTCAGCCATTAAAAAGATCGACTCGCCTCTTCGAGTTAATTACGAAAAAGTCTGAATTTAACTGAAGGGAATCAACTATTTCATTAACAAAAGAAAAGACCCAGATTGCTTTTCTAGACTCGGAGCCGACAATAGAAATGTCTTAGAGAATCAATCCTTCAAAAAACCATTAATATGAAATCTCCTATTTTCTCATTCATTATATCAACCCTTGCCTGGGGCCTTGCTCCGGCTCAGGAAAACAATGAAGAGGAAAATACCAATCAAGCCAATAACTCTTCTAGATATGAAGCTGTTGTCAGGATTGAAAATTCTTCTCTTAACCCGGATTATCGTAGCCCTTGGAATACGGGCCGAGACTCTGGCGGCAATGGGACTGGTTGGTTAGTGGGCAAAAATAAATTTTTAACCAACGCTCATGTCGTTAGTAACAGCCGGATTATTTATATAAAAAAAGTTGGTGATGCTAAACCCTATCGCGCAAAGATAGTTCATATCGCTCACGACTGTGATCTGGCCATGCTCGAACTTGAAGATCCTTCGGCTTTTGAGGGCGTAACCCCATTTGATATCGGAAAACTGCCACAATTGGATACTACTGTTAAAGTAATAGGCTATCCGATAGGAGGTGAAAGAATCTCTATTACTTCAGGAGTAGTTTCACGGATCGATTTTCTTAGCTATTCCCATACCAGTGTCGATTTACATCTAACAATACAAATCGACGCAGCTATTAACCCCGGAAATTCGGGAGGTCCCGTAATTCAAAATGGGAAAGTGGTAGGAGTCGCTTTTCAGGGTTACTCGGGAAACATCGCACAAAACACGGGTTACATGATCCCTACGCCAGTCATTCGTCGATTTCTTAAAGACGTCGAAGACGGTAATTATGATCATTATGTTGATCTTAGTATGAGTGATTTCCCTCTAATCAATCCCGCCCAAAGAAAAGCTCTAGGCCTAGCTAATGATGGAATAGGCATCATGGTAGCCGCCGCAGAAGAAGATGGATCGGCTGGAGGAATACTGAAGACTGGGGACGTTCTCTTAGCAATTGATGGTCGCCCAGTAAAATCAAATGGGTTGATCAACTACGAAGGAGAAGACGTTAACATGAATGAAATCGTCGAAAGAAAATTTGCAGGCGACGTCATAAAACTAAAGATCTGGAGACAAAACAAATCAATCGATACCAAAGTTACTTTGAAGAGATTCCTCCCATACTTAATTGCAGCAAAGAAATATGATGAAAAACCACGCTATATCATGTTCTCAGGACTCGTCTTTCAACCCCTTGACAGAAACCTCATGGCTGCTCATGGAATGAAGAATCTGCAGGTCCGATATCATTTTGATTCATATGTCTCGGCAGACATCTACAAAGATCGGCCCGAAGTCATCGTTCTGACCTCAATACTTCCCGATTCAATTAATTCGTACTTCTCTAATTTTAAACATAGCATTGTTGATAAAGTAAACGGAGTAGAAGTTAAGACCTTAAAGGACGCTCACAATGCTCTAGCCAAAAATACCGGTGATTACATTATCATTAGTTTATTAGGCAATGGAAGACCCATCGTTATTGAACGCTCAAAGGTTGAAGCAGCACAAAAGCGCATCCAAGAAAAGTATAATGTGATTAAGGACCATTATTTAGGTGATTAAATGCACCTATAACCTATCCAAAATATAGAATCATTCCCACACATAATAGATCCTACCCTTTAGCAAAATTTTAAGATGACAAAATTCTTTATCCTCTTTTCCGCCTTCACAATATCAGTTTCACTTTGGTCAGAAAAATTAGAGGCCGCATCAGTTGATAAGTCGGTAATCCGAGTTAACACAACAATGCAGTCTTATAATCTCGTACAACCATGGGAAAAAGGCGCATCCTCTACAAGGATCGGACTCGGAGCGGTCCTCCCTGAAGGCAAAGTATTGGTCACCGCTCAAATGGTCACAGATGCAACATACATTGAGCTAGAAAAACCAGACACAGCTGCAAAGACAACGGCACAAGTAATTACTGTCGATTATGAAGCGAACCTGGCACTCCTAAAACCTGTTAACAACAATGATTTCTTATCAGATCGTATACCTTTCGAGTTAGACACGGACCTATCACCAAAAGACAAAGTGGAGGCTTGGCAATTCGAGGCAAGCGGCACTCCTGTCACTACTCAAATCACAGTTTCCAAAGCAGAAGTACGCCAATCCTTCATTGATACAGCTAGGTTTTTACAAATACAAGCTAATGGCCCAGTCCAATACCGTTCCGGAAGCTTCACTCTCCCAGTTGCGAAAAACAATAAGCTGGCAGGTCTTCTGATCAGTTATTCAAGTAAGGATCAGATATCAAACATCTTACCAGCTTCAATCATTGAACATTTTTTGAAAGACACTGAGGACGGCAAGTATACAGGATTCCCTAACCTTGGAATCATGTATTCACAAACACTCGACGAACAATTCAGAAATTATCTTAAACTCGGTCAAGAAGGTGGAGGAGTATTTGTCAGCAAAGTAATTGAAGGTGCTTCTGCTGCTGCTGCCAACATTCAATCAGGTGATGTTATTTTATCTATTAATGGTAAAGAAATCGATTCACGAGGAAACTATAATGATCCAGTCTGGGGCAAGCTAAGTTTTAGTCACCTAGTAAGAGGTAAAGCATTCACAGGAGACTCAATGAAAATAAAAATTCTTCGTGAAGGACAAAAAAAAGAAATTAATTTGGAGCTGATCCGCCGGCCCGCAGAAGACTATTTAATTGATCCATACATGTTTGATCGTGGCCCTAAGTTTTCCATACTTGGTGGTCTTGTTTTTCAGGAACTTTCCGTTCCTTTCCTAAAACTGTTCGGGAACGATTGGCAATCCAGAGCACCAATTAAAATGCTTATGGCACACGCTAGTCCGGAAATGTATGAAAAGGAAGGAAGACGTAAACTGGTTATCCTGACCCGAACCATTCCAACACCTGCCACTTTAGGTTATGAGAGGCTGAGCACTTTGATAGTAACCAAAATCAACGGTGTTCCTATTAATGACATACAAGACGTTGATAAAGCTGCCAGTATGCCTACTAATGGTCAGCACCGGATAGAATTCGACTCTTATCCAAAATTAATTTTCCTTGATGCTGTTTTAGCAGGACGAGTGAATACCGCTCTGGAACAAAGAATAGGCATTACAAAAAGGCTAAAATAACTCCATCAATAGAAACAGTTCAATGAGTTCCAATGCAATTGGTGCATTATTTGATTGGGATGGAGTTATCATAGACTCACATAATCAACATGAGGAAAGCTGGTCAAAACTGGCAGAGGAAGAAAATAAAAGACTTCCTGAGAATTTCTTTAAAATGACATTCGGTATGCGTAATGAGAATATTATCCCTAATTTTTTCAGCACTTGGATCGACGTCACAAATCAGACCGAAATCACACGGTTAGCTAATAGAAAAGAAGAAATTTATCGTGAAATCATAATTTCTAACGGTATCGAGCCATTGCCTGGTGTACGAGATCTTCTACGATCACTCAAATCAGAAAAGATAGCATGTTCTATAGCTTCCTCCACACCCATTGCCAATATAGAGGCTGTGATGCGTATCATTGAACTCTCAGATTACTTTGACGCTATCACTGCAGCCGAAGATGTGAGTGTCGGAAAACCCAGTCCTGAAGTGTTCCTTCAGGCCGCTAAAAAAATCAAAGTAGATCCTAAGAACTGCGTTGTTTTTGAAGATGCTCATGTTGGTATTGAGGCAGGATTAGCTGCAAATATGCATGTCATCGCGGTAGCTACCACCCACCCAATCGAATCTCTAGGCAAGGCTAACACAGCAACAGAAAATCTTATTGGTATCGATGCTGAAAAAATAAAGATGCTATTGAGCTAATAAATTACTTTAATCCGAGCCCAAGGTTTTTCTTACAATATAGAATACTCCTAGCAATCTCACCTTTCTGGTAATCCTTATCAGCCTTCTTTTTATCAATTCCTTTTGGAGCTGCCCATGCTTTGCGTGGCTCCCCCTTCTTTGCAAGGGCAATGAATTTATCATAGCCTGCCGGCTTACCTTTTGGCCAAGATTTCCAGAAAGCTTTATCTTTGATTTTTAATTCACGATTAAAACCAGAAATGGTCTCTATGTTGACTGCCGTATTAGGGCAAAGTTTGGAATACAATTCGAAATAAGATTTCAAATCAACGGTACCCTCACCCATTGCTGTCCACTGCGCAGTCACTCCATTTTCGCTTTCCCATAGAGCAGTATCACGTAGACTAGTAGTAATCGCATACTTTCCGAGATTTCTAAGATTTTCAATAGGGTCTTCGAGTGTCCAGATCGCATTTCCCGAATCCATATTAGCACCCACAAAATCACTGCCTGCCTCTTCAATGAGATTCACTAGTTCAGTCGAATGCATGTCCCCAGCATGATTTTCCACTGCTATTTTAATTCCATGATCAACACAGTAATTCTTATTTCTCTTTAGAACCGCAACAGTATCAGCAATGCGCGCCTCGATGCCCCCATCGCTCAAACGATCTCCCGAATCGCCTAGAATAACTCTGAAAGCTGGAGATCCTAGTGCCTTCGCCATGCGAACTCCTAACTTTAGATGATCATCCGCACTTCCCCAGTCCTTCTTAAAACGTCTGGCCGTAGGGCATATGGACCATGAACCTAATAAAATATTCACTCCATGATCAGCTGCGCTTTTAGATAGATTCTGTAAATAATTGCGATCATCAAGTTTTTCAAATGGGCCAAAATCTGTGATAAATAAAGTATCACATTTTAATTTTGCAGCGTAATCGATCAGTTCTTGAGCTTTCCAGCCCATTGCACGAACAGCAAAATTGTCATACCCAAGTGCAATTTTCTTTTTTACTTTCAAATTTCCTCTAACGACTGAGGAAGGATCAATTAATGTAAACCCAGTGCCAGCAGCAACGGCCGATTTAAGGAATCCTCTTCGTTTATTTTTTTGCATAGTAAAGAGAATAAGCCGTACTCAATTAATAAGGCAATAATCTAAATAGCAAAAAATCTGCACCCTCACTAATCGCATTGTAAGAAAATTATGATTTGCAAATAGCATCCAATCCATTAAATGAATCCCACTCATTCATGCCCAATTATGCTCAGGTGCCAATGACTTTGCTTCCTTGATGGATATTTTCTCCAGAAGAAAACGTCTACTGTATCCTCCCCTGTTATACTTTTGGCAACATGGGTAACAAGCAGAATCCCGACTCAACTTACGGACCCTTGGGACTACAATGCCACAGCAACGGCACTGATAAGCTAACTTTCGTTTAATAACCCTATTGGCAAGAGGAAGATCATGGCATCGCTTCTCTCCAGGAATCCCAAGCTCTGAACATGCACTTTGCCATTCTGGACCGTGCGGCTGTATTCTTCGGCCAGATGCTCTGAAGTGTGCAATCAAATGTGCAAGCTCATGTAAAAGCGTCCTGTCTGGTTCTTCGGGAGCAAACCGCTCTAACCTAGGGTTTAAATCAATTTGAGCATTACTATGATGAGCTAGGCCGGCCGTTGAGCTTAACCTCAAATTCCAAAACACTTTGACCTGATCAGCTAATGGATCAAGGCCCAACATACTTGCCATTCGCCTACACTTCTCAGTCAATTCATAATCAAATTTTAATCCTCGGCCACGCGCTATTTTTTTCCTTGGTACCGGTCTCGTTATCTCGAATAAATCAAAGAGCATCCCATTTGATTGAGACCTCCGTAATGAGGGTCGCGAATGTCTCCTTCGGTTCGAAGTGCCCTCACCTAGATTACTTGGAAGACCAAGTCTGAGCTGATGATATTCAGGAACTCTCATCTTTTTCAGCTTCTCGATGAACTTTCTTATTTTTGATATCGTGCTCGACTTCGGACAATGCCACTAAAGAATCTTCCTCAATACTATTCATTATAAACGCATTGGCACCTATAGTGCTACGCGCACCAATTACAGTCTCACCTCCCAGAATAGTTGCTCCCGGATAAATGACGACATCATCTTCAACATTAGGATGACGCTTGATACCCTTTATCGGATTACCATCATCATCTTTTGGGAAACTGCGGGCACCCAATGTGACCCCATGATAAAGCTTAACGTGACTGCCTATCACACAAGTTTCGCCAACCACTACACCGGTCCCATGATCAATAAAAAAATGAGAACCTATCTGTGCCCCCGGATGAATATCAATACCAGTTTTCGAATGGGCCCACTCCGTCATCATTCTTGGTATGAAAGGAATCCTCAAAGAATATAAAACATGTGCCATCCTCTGAATCGCGATTGCTTCAAGGCATGGGTAAGCTAGGATAATTTCCTCAAAACTTTTTGCTGCTGGATCGCCCTCGTAAGCAGCCTCCACATCAGTTCTTAGTACGCTCCTTAGTCTTGGTAATTCAGATAAAAAACGACACGCTAAATTATCAGGAGATTCTTCTCGAATTTCTTTAGAATCATCAGACGCCAGTCTAAGACTCCTATTTATCTCTTTCGATAAGGTCAAAAGAATTTGTGAAACCACCTGACTGGTTTCCTTCTCAAGATTTTCTGATGCGATTGCATCGGTTTCTAGAAAACCGGGAAAAACGAGCCTAAGTAAATCTTCACAGAGGCCCGCCACGGCCGGCCTTGAAGGTAAATTGGCGGTGTCAATGCGATTAATACCACCCACTTCCTGATAAGAAATGAGTAAATCATCAACTATCTTGCGTTGTAAGCTTTCCATATATTAGCCGGTTAAATTGCAAAAAAGATTGGCCATTAACCGAAATAAAATAATAACTAATACAAATAATAAGGTAAACTTAACTAATTGTCTTGCGATGAATGCCATTTTTTTGTATCTCAAAAAAGCAAAAACAATGAATTAACCTAAAATAACTACACCCTTATGCCGCATGTGAATTGACAGAGCAGAATAGTGAACTTATTAAGAATTGGCCCAAAAAATTGACATGCTAACAAATTTATTCCTCAGATTTTGTGCTGTCATCTTAGTGATTTTGCTAAATTCGGGATGCCAATCCCTGACAAGCCAAACCAAAATCACAAATTCCAAATATTTCCATCTGGACCCTGAAAAAGAAATTAATTCTCCGGATCCTATGGTCCGATTTGAACAACTTCATTTTTTGCATGGCGCGGTCACTGACAAAGAGAAGAAACAGAGAGCAGGGCACTACTACGTCTTTTGGTGGACAGATCCTTCGCATAGACCAGTAACTATTAGATTTGAATATCGTCAGAAAAAAACAGGCTCAAAGATTTATTATCGCACAGTCAACGTTTCGAATCCAAAAACTAAGAACAAAACTAGGTTCAAAGTCACAGGCAAAGAATACCAAAGTAAAGGGAAAGTAACTGCTTGGCGTGTTTTAATTCTGCGCGAGAACCAAATCATTGCCAGTGATCAATCCTACCTCTGGTAAGGTTACATTTCCTCTCTGCCTTTCATTAACCAAAAAAAAGCGAACTTGGAATGATTCCCCTTGCCTATCTTGTTGCATAGGCTTTTCTTTGAACTGGTTTTCTAATCTTGACGTGAATCCGGTTGCACCTATCTATGTTGGACAGCTCCAGAATGGGGTAGTGTGGATTCGTGTCGAAGGCAAAGGATCATTTCAGAACAGTCAAGGACTCAAAAAATTCGCAGATTTAATGATCGATCGAGGCTCAAAAGAATTTGTCATTGATTTAGAAAATTGCCCGGTCATGGACTCTACATTCATGGGAACACTTGTTGGAATAAAAAAGTCATTAGAGCCGGAGAATCAAAGAAATCTTGAAGTCATTAATGCCAATTCTCGCAACACACAACTTCTCGTAAGTCTGGGCATTGATCTCTTATTAAAATTAGACACTGAAGGCAACGCTTGGCCGAAAATAAGAAATAAAATATCAAACTACATACAAAACGGCCAATACTTGGATATCGCCGAGATGAGCAAAGAAGAAAATATTCAACAATCTCTTGAAGCTCACCAAAATCTCTCAAATGCAGATAAGGATAACGTTCCAAGGTTCAAGGACGTAATTCATTTTCTCGAACAAGAACTGGGGCAACAATCTGCCTCATAATTATGCAATAAACGCTTACGATCATGACAACAACCATCGTAACGCTATTAGTCTCCTTCACCATTGCGATTGTTTGTATTATCTATATCTGCCGATATCAGAAAATTATAAATGAGCTCAAGCGTCAACGTAACGATATTGAAAAAGAAGAGCTCCGAATGTTCGACTTTCTCAAGAGTCTAGGAGAGACTCTCACTCAGGAAGGGGGCACTAATCCGGGAACTCTGCACCGGACCATAGTTCGTGGCGCGGCTATGGTCGTCGATGCTCACGGCGCCGCTTTATATTTACTTGATAAAAGCAAAGACAATTTAGTTCCTGAATACCAAAGTGAAGCTTGCCCCATACTGATTCCTGTTCCATCTCACATAGCAGAGCAATCAGAAAAAATACCAAATACAATTAATAGCTACCGTCGACTCACAAGTGTTGGAAAAGATTGGGGGCCCTTTGGTGAAGCTTTAAGGACAAGGAAATCATTAAAGGTTCAGAACATTGCCACTAATCCGCACTTTAAAAATGCTGACAATAACATTCATCAAGGCGTTTCAACCATAATCGCCCCTCTGTGCTATGGAGGCAAGGAACTCGGGATATTGGCAGTGGCGAATGAATCTGGCGGAGAAAATTTCACAGAAAACGATTATGAGGTTTTTCAATCCATTGCGGAACAGTCAGCATTCGCATTAGGCAATTCAATCGTTCATCTTGAAGCAGTAGAAAAAAAGAATCTAGAAAAGGAACTGAATACAGCTAGCGAAGTCCAACGCATCCTTTTGCCATCAAAATCACCAGAACTCGAAGGCTATAAAATCATGGGCCTCAATGTCCCCGCAAGAATAGTTAGCGGAGACTATTTTGATTTCTTTGAAATCAATGATGAACACTTGGCTGTAGTCATAGCTGATGTATCAGGAAAAGGTGTACCCGCATCATTAATAACTGCCATGTGCAGGAGTGTTGTTCGAGCCAATGCAATAAATGCTCTCTGCCCCGCAGAAGTTCTGCGCCGCGTGAATGAACAGTTATTCCCTGATATCCGAGAAGACATGTTCATCAGTCTAGCATTTCTGATTTTGGAAAAAGGGACTGGGGAAATAGCCATTGCGAGAGCAGGACACGATGCTCCTCTGCACTTTAGAGCCGACGCAAAAGTTGCTGATCCTGTTCAAAGCCCAGGAATAGCTATCGGTATTGATTCGGGAAATGTTTTCAATAATGCTATTGAAAAGCATGGAATTCATATGAAAACAGGAGATATTCTTCTACTATACACTGACGGAGTAAATGAAGCCTCCGATATCCGAGGAGAAGAATTTGGAATTCAAAGACTTCACAAATCACTCATAAATGCCGCTCCAAAAGGAGCACAGAATGTAATTAGTGAAATACAGGAATCCGTTAACTTATTTGCTAGTAATGTCGCGCAAAATGATGACATCACACTTATTGCAATAGAAAAAACATAAAGTCTTTGCATAAAGAAATACCTTTTTTAGATATTCTGGAATTATCGGGTATAATGCGCGCCCAATAACTAATGCCCATATATAATGAGCAAAGAATCAAAAAAGAACAAAGATCAGACCAAAAAGGACCCTACAGAGGAGGAGGACTTTTCTATTGATGTAAATAAAGCTGAAAATCCTAAAGAGGATTCAGATGGTTCCAACGAACAAAAATCAAAAAAAGAAGAAGAGCCCAAAGATCCTTTAAAAGAGGCACTGAAAGAGGCACTGAAAGAGGCACTGAAACAGGCAGAGCACTGGAAGGACATCGCGGCCAGGAATCAGGCAGAACTGGACAATTATCGCAAACGAATGGCAAGAGATAAAACAGAAGCCATTAAGTTTGCTAATGCCGGATTGCTTTGCGAATTGTTGCCAGTCATTGACAGTTTCCAAATGGGTCTTGACGCAGCTAAACTAGAAGACTCTGAATCCATTATCACTAAGGGTATGGAAATGGTTCAAAAACAGTTAGAAGAATTCCTTTCGACGCAAGGAGCCACAGAGATCTCTGCCATTGGTCAGCCATTCGATCCTAATATGCATGAAGCAATTTCACAGGAAGAAAATAATGATATACCTGAAGGAAATGTTATTACCCAAATACGAAAAGGGTACAAACTTCATGATAGACTGTTACGCGCAGCAAACGTTATAGTTTCAAAAGGGCCAGAAAAAGATTCCGAATCAAGTGATGAAGAAGGCGCATAGACGCATTAGTCAACTCATTTACTTTAATCCATAGCTAACAATATAATAAATTTTGGATGTCTAAACGTGATTACTACGAAGTCCTTGGAGTCAACAAGAATGCAAGTGCTTCTGAAATCAAAAAAGCTTATAGAAAAGCTGCCGTAGAACATCATCCTGATAAAAATCCGGATGACCCATCAGCTGAAGAACGTTTCAAGGAAGTAAGTGAAGCCTATGAAATATTAAGTGATGAGGGCAAGAGAAGTACTTATGACCAGTACGGACACTCTGCTTTTTCTGGTCCTGGCAGATCGAGGGGAGGAGATCCATTTGATATCTTCAAAGAAGTCTTTGGAGGCAGTGGAGGAGGAGGAGGAGGTATATTCGAGGAGCTCTTCGGAAATAGTAGAAGGCGTGGCAGAACAAGCAATAATAGGGGTTCGGATTTAAGATATGACCTGCAAATCACTCTTGAAGATGCAGCAATTGGTACAGTCAAAGAACTTGAGCTGGCAAAACCTATAACCTGCAAAAAATGCAATGGGTCCGGATCTTCAAGTGGTTCAGGAACAAGTTCATGCAATACGTGCGATGGGCACGGGCAAGTCATTTCATCGCGAGGATTTTTTCAAGTCCAGCAGGCCTGTCCAGATTGTGGAGGGACCGGGCAAATCATCAAAGACCCGTGCAATGAATGCAGGGGAGAAGGAAGGTCAGAAGAACTGACTAGAATCAAATTAAAAGTCCCTGCAGGAATTGCCCACGGATCTCGTATCCGCTCATCAGGAAATGGAGAGGCCGGTTTGCGTGGAGGGCCTCCCGGAGATCTCTACGTGGTCATACATATCCGTGAGCACGATATCTTTGAAAGAGAAGACAATGATCTTTACTGTGAAGTACCGGTACCCTTTACGGTCGCTGCACTGGGTGGAGAACTTGAAGTGCCCACCTTAGAGGGAAAAGCATCGATAAAAATTCCTCCAGGCACACAAAATTCTACTGTTTTCCGAATGAAAAATCGTGGAGTCCAATTTCTTAATTCCTCTCAAAGAGGGGACCTCCACGTTCAGCTGCAGGTAGAAATACCCATAAAATTGAATAAGGAACAGAAAGATCTCCTCAATCAATTTGCCGATTCTATAGGAACAAAAAATTCTCCTATCCGAGAAAGCTTCTTTGAAAAAGCGAAGCGATTCTTCAAATGATCTGATTCATTCTGCATAGTATTTCATGCCTAGATTTTATATAAGACCAGAATTCTGGGATCCTAATAATTTGATATTATGTAAATCAGAATCACACCATTGCCTCAATGTCTTACGCTTGAAAGAAGGAGATAAAGTCAGTGCTTTTAATGGGCAAGGGGAAGAAGTTCATACAGAAATACAAATTGCCACTAAGAGCCAGGTTCAACTCAAAGAATCCCAACCTACCCAGTCTATTAAACCAAAGGCAAAAATTGCCCTTGGTCAGGCAATTCCAAAAGGGAAAAATATGGACCTCATCATTGAAAAAGCCACCGAATTGGGAATAAGCGAAATCTATCCAATTATTTCAGACCGGAGCATTGTCCGCATCAGTTCTGATGAACTGGTTAAAAAACAAGAAAAATGGCAACGAGTCGCCACAGAAGCATGTAAACAATCCGGACAGAACTGGTTACCTGAAGTACAAATACCTAAAAAACCTGAAGAATTATTTCAATCTGATCAGTTAAAATATGATCTGCTGCTCATTGCATCACTCCAAAAAGAATCCAAGCACCTCAAAGAAATCTTATCGGAATATCAAGATGCTCATCAAAAAACAAGACCTAATTCAGTATTGATACTGATCGGACCAGAAGGAGATTTTACCCCATCAGAAATCAATGTTGCCCTGAATATTGGTTGCTCTCCCATGACCCTAGGCCCGATCGTCCTTCGATCAGAAACAGCAGCACTCTACTCTCTGAGTGTACTCAGTTACGAACTGTTATAAATCAACTTACCCGGGCTCATTGATCATGAACCTGGACATGTTTTGGTAATTTTCTTTACTTCTTATCGACTACCCAAATGTTGCGATATCTTACAGGATTTCCATGATTCTGGAAGAAAACCGGACCAGGCTCAGGACCTTCTCTCATTGGCGAGGCAGTCGTTGCATGATCACAAACAGTCTTATCATGGATCAATACTCCATTGTGCCTAACTGTCATTGTTGCATTGGCTGTTTTTTTTCCATCCTTAAACTTTGCAGCCGTAAAATCAACATCATAAGTTTGCCAAGTAAGAGGTGGGAAACACATGTTCACGAGAGGAGCCTTAGTAGAGTAAATTCCTCCACACTCGTTGTGTTGACCTTCAAGCGCGAAAGAATCAAGGACCTGCACCTCATAACGACCATGCGCGTAAAAACCGCTATTCCCTCTACCCTGACCCCTTGCTTTTGGCTTGTAAGGAGTACGAAATTCAATGTGAATCTTGAAGTCACTGAAAGTCTGCTTACTGGTACATCCTTCCATCAATAGACCGTCCTCACTGGCTCTGCCACCTTTCCAGAGATCTGCTCCGTGTTTCTTTCCATCAAAGAGAATCACTGCACCTTCCGGCGCCTTGGCACCTAGAGTTGGACTCTTGCGTACTACTCGTTTCAAGCTGCCGATTTTTTCTCCATCTCTCATTACAGTAATTACACCATCCTTAATCGAAGCTTTACTTCCTGTGGCCATCGTAAAACTAGTAACGCCATCCTTGGTCTCGCCCTTGCCTCTAATCCTGTTCTCCTTATCGCCATCCCATCCATCGCCAGGAAGGCCACCTGGATATCCAACTACATCAAATTTTCCATCTCCGAGAGCAATTATCTGAGCACCTGCATCCCCACCTTCCACTTCACCGCGATACTCACCTTGGATCGCATAATCCGCATCCACATTGGCAGGATCAATATAAGTGCCGTTTTTACTTGGCGCAGAAATAAGGGAATGGTTGAAAATGGTAAGGAGAGATAAAATAATGAAAGTCTTTCTTTTCATGATATAGAATATTAGTTTTAATTATTGAGTAAATATATTCAAAGGATCTTAATCTATCGTTGCAATGCAAAAATTCTATCATTCCGTAAAAATATTCGCTCTTAGCCTTATTCTAGCAATAAGCGCAAAAGGAGCCCCTGAAATTAAATTCAAAGTTGCTTATCCTAAATTAAAGATAAAAAAACCCGTCTGGGCCACTTTACTTCCAGGAACTGAACAGGAATTGATCGTTTCTCAAAGTGGAACGATTCATGAACTTCCAAAGGATCGGGCTGCGGGAAACGCAAAGATTTGGTTCGATTTAACATCTAGAGTACAAATCGATAAGGACTTCGAAGAAGGTCTGCTTGGGCTTGTATTTCACCCAGACTACAAATCAAACAGTAAATTCTATGTTTATTATTCTCGCCAGAACCCAAAACGTTCGGTGCTCTCTGAATTTGTAACCAAGAACGGAAAACCTGACCCTTCTAGTGAACGAATTCTTCTTGAAATTAATCAACCGTTCTGGAATCACGATTCAGGACAACCTGCCTTTGGCCCTGACGGATACCTTTATCTTTCGACCGGAGATGGAGGCAAAGGAAATGATCCACTATTAACGTCTCAGAATCTTTTTTCTTTACTGGGAAAGATTCTTAGGATCGATGTAAACAATCGTTCAGGTGACTTACAATACGGTATACCTAAGGATAATCCTTTCATTGACCAACCGGGAGTACGCCCAGAAATATGGACATACGGAATGCGTAATCCTTGGGGACTTCACTTTGATAAAAGTGGACGCTTGTGGTGTGCAGATGTGGGGCAGGCCCTTTGGGAGGAAATTAACATCATAACGAAAGGCGGAAATTATGGTTGGAGTTATCGTGAAGGTGCTCATCCATTCCCGCTGAACCGTAATCCAAAGCTCATAACAGAAAAAGGAAAGGCACCAGTTAAACTCATTGATCCTGTTCATGAATACAGTCATGCCGATGGAATAAGCATTACGGGAGGCGTTGTCTATGAAGGTAAAGCCTTTCCTGAATTGAAGGGACATTACATTTATGGTGACTGGGGATCAGGTTACGTCTGGGGACTAACAGTTAATAAGGCAGGGGAAAAAGCGAGTAATATTGTTTTGAAAAAGCGCAACCCCCCAAAAGGAAGTTTCAAACCAACCGCTTTTGTGAATCGCCCTGACGGAGAACTGTGGGTTCTTTCGTGGGACGGACAGATATACGAAATCACAAAATAATTATTTCAAAGAGTTTGTATCCATTAGCCAGGTCTTGAATGCGGACAACGCATTAGCTCGATGGCTTATGGTATTCTTGATATGAGAAGATAATTCCGCGAAGGTTTTGTCATAGCCTTGCGGAATAAAAATTGAATCATACCCAAAACCACCCTCACCTCTTTCCTTATCAGCAATCTTGCCTTCAACAACACCATTAAAAACAGCTAATTTCTGATCTCCCCTCGTCAGTACCATGACGCAACGGAAGCGTGCTAGCCTATTCTCATCATGAGCGCAAATTACCTCAAGTTCATTCAACAATTTCTTCCGATTACTTGCGTCGTTGGCATTTTCCCCTGAAAATCGAGCTGACCGAACTCCAGGAGCTCCATTCAGAACATCCACTTCGAGCCCAGAATCATCCGACAAAATAATTGCAGAATTTCCCAGTAATTTTCCTACTTCTATAGCTTTCAATTCTGCATTTTCTTCAAAAGTGCTGCCAATTTCATCAATTTCTCCAATTTGTGGGTAAGATTGTAAATCTTCAATGCACTCAAAAATAGACCCCAAGAGCTTGCGAATCTCCTCCGTTTTGTGCGTATTACCTGTTGCAATAATCAAGCGATTCATTTCATTCATAATTTACGTGCCTCTATAGGAATTCCGGTCTACAGAAAACAATACCTCTAACCTCATGTCCGAACGTCGCAAGCAATACCCTTTCGATAAAATTGAAACCAAATGGCAATCTCACTGGGATCAACAAGGAACTTTTAAATCACTTAATCCTGGTGATGAAGGGTTCGATCCTGGGATGCCTAAATTTTATGCATTGGACATGTTCCCCTACCCAAGTGGTCAGGGCCTACATGTTGGTCATCCCGAAGGTTACACTGCCACTGACATTATTTCACGCTACAAAAGAATGCTCGGTTTTAATGTTCTACATCCTATGGGATGGGATGCGTTTGGTTTACCAGCAGAACAATACGCCATTGAACACGGAATCCATCCTAGAGACACGACGGCCAAGAACATTGCATACTTCAAACAACAATTAAAGAGTATAGGCTTCTCTTATGATTGGGACCGTGAAATTAACACGACCGATCCCGCATACTACCGTTGGACACAGTGGATATTCCTGAAACTATACAACACTTACTATGACGAAGAAAATCAGACAGCAACACCAATAGTAGAGCTCATAGAAAAGAGAAAAGAAGAATATCCTGATGAAAATGAAGCTGAGCGCAGATCATTCATTGATCGACACAGACTCGCTTACATTGATGAAGTGGCAGTGAACTGGTGCCCAGCATTAGGGACTGTCTTAGCAAATGAAGAGGTCGTTGATGGAAAATCAGAGCGTGGAAGTCATCCAGTCGAACGCAAACCCATGCGTCAGTGGATGTTAAGAATCACTGCTTATGGCAATCGACTCATCGAAGAACTCGAAGATCTCGACTGGCCCGAAGGAATCAAATCCTTACAGCGCAATTGGATCGGCAGAAGTGAAGGGGCAGACGTTCACTTTGAATTACCGGGAACAGGTAATAAAGTTACCGTATTCACCACAAGACCTGACACCCTATTTGGCGCGACTTATATGGTACTGGCACCTGAGCACCCACTAGTAGATGAAGTGGCCAGTACCGAACATTCAGAAAGCATTGATAATTATCGTAATGAAATTGCAACTAAATCCGATCTTGAACGAACAGATCTGGCGAAATCAAAGACTGGTGTTTTCACTGGCGGCTATGCCGTTAATCCAATTAATGGAGAAGAGATTCCTATATGGATAGCTGACTACGTCCTGA
Organism: uncultured Verrucomicrobiota bacterium; assembly: GCA_902591645.1. Next base: position 77,811 of record CACJBM010000002.1, read on the forward strand.
TGACATACGGTACAGGTGCAATCATGGCTGTCCCGGCACATGATAATCGGGACAATGAATTTGCAAAACAATTCAACATTGAGATTAGAACAGTCGTTAAACCAAAGGAAGAAGAAATTAATGAGGAAAGTTGCTTCACGGGTGAAGGAATAGCAATCAATTCGCCACTCATTGATGGCTTGCATACTACAGAAGCAAAAGAAGTAGTGACTGTTTGGCTGGAAGATAATGGGTTCGGAAAAAGTGCAGTAAACTTCAAGCTTAGGGACTGGCTCTTCAGTAGACAAAGGTATTGGGGAGAACCGTTCCCAATCAGTTGGGATGATGAAGGAAGTCATCACGCAATTCCGGAAGATTCTCTTCCAATTCAAGCTCCTGAGATGGAAGATTTTAAACCTACTGGTGATGCCAGACCTCCTCTATCCAAAGCAGAGGAATGGGTCAATCATGAGGAAGGTTACAAACGCGAAACGAACACAATGCCCCAATGGGCAGGTTCATGTTGGTATTACTTGCGCTACTGTGATCCAAATAATGCAGAAAGATTCATCTCAACTGAAGCCGAAAAATACTGGATGAATGTAGATCTCTACGTCGGCGGAACAGAGCATGCCGTACTACATCTTTTATACTCAAGATTCTGGCACAAAGTCCTCTATGATCTGGGATATGTGAAGACCAATGAACCGTTCCAGAAATTAATTAATCAGGGAATGATACTTGGTGAGGACGGTCAAAAAATGTCAAAGAGCCGCGGCAATGTAATTAATCCAGACACTGTGATAGAGGAATACGGCGCGGACTCCTTGAGGCTCTATGAAATGTTTATGGGGCCACTTGAACAAGTCAAGCCATGGAGCAATAAGGGCGTGGAAGGCGTGCACAGATTCTTGGCCAGAGTATGGAGATTATTCATGGAAAACTCACAGGAAGGAGAATGGGTCTTATCCTCAAAGCTTAAAGAAGCAGCGCCAAGCAAACAACAGCTCAAAGTCCTTCATGAAACAATTAAAAAAGTGACTAATGATATAGAGTCATTGGACTTCAACACTGCGATCGCACAAATGATGGTGTTTACAAATGCATTCACGGGATCAGAAGAACGCCCCATCAAAGAGCTCACAACTTTTCTACAGCTCCTAAACCCATTCGCGCCTCACATCACAGAGGAATTATTCGCTATAATTGCGAAAAGTTTCCCGCAGATAATTGATGGAAATGAAATCTCTAAAATGCGGTGGCCTGAATATGACGAAAAATATCTCATAGAGGATGAGATCGAAATCGTTGTACAGGTTAATGGAAAATTGCGCGATAAAATGACTATCTGCAAAGATGATTCAGAGGATGAAATTAAATCTCAATGCCAAGAATTGGAAAAAATAAAACCATTCCTTGAAGGAGTCACGGTAAGAAAGATCATCGTAGTACCTGGAAAATTAGTCAATATTGTCGCGAACTAAAGGTCTATCATCGAACAATCGTAAATCCTCGAACCTCATTGAGTGCAGATGAGGAAATCGTTTCCTCTGCATATTCCAAAATATGATGAGCAAGGTTCGATTCGATCCGAATATCAGAAATAAAACCATCAACTTCTAATTCTTCACCCATAGCACACAGCTCAACTCTACCGTCCTCAAGATTACTAACAGTGCCTACCACTTCATAACCCATGGCAATCCTTTTCGTTTCATAACGGAACCCTACGCCCTGAACGCGACCGCTAAAGAAAACCCTTTTAGCAATCATTTTATGAAGATGGAGGCTCAAATTTGTCTACTAATTTTTCCGCAAATTTCTTATCACCAACATCAAGAACCCTGATCTGATTTTCACTGAGCTTCTTCACCGAAATGTAACGATCTTTAGGGCCATCAAATGTATATTCATCTTCTTTGCTAGAGAGTTTAATCTTTCGTCTAAATTCTAAGGACTTACCAATCGCATTAAAGAACTCTTCAGCATCTTTTTCTGATGTCCATTGGCTTCGCCAATAAACATGATCAGTACCGTCTTTACCATCGCCATTTGCATATACGAGGTAACGATCACCATTCCATCCGGCAGCGGCTTTTGACCCATCCCTATTAGAAAAATGTTCAATGCCCTTCGATACCAGATCCGGCATATTCAAAATATCAGGTTGTCCCAACTCAGCCATTCTTTGTAAAAAATCACTCTGGTTAAGAAGAAGAGCAATACCAAGCTCGCCCGCCACATTGTTCCAAATAGGATTCTTTTCACCAATTTCCAAAGCATTAATGTTCCATCTAAAACGTTCCGGCTCTTCACGGTTATCTTTCAAATACAGATCCGGATGCAATATTTCAGCCGTGCTCAGTGGAGGACGCGCTATACCCTCATTTACTGAATCCCAGCGCTCCTTATCATAAAGATTCTGGCAAAAACGATCACCTAATGAAAAAGGAAAGAGGTAATACTCACGTACGAAGGATGGAATTCTTTCGAATTGTTCCCGCGACATTTTGGTCGGGCTTTGTGTTGTTACTGCAGCTGAAACATTACTTTGCAATTGAAACCGGATCTTGAATAAATTTGTATCTCCAGCAGCCACTGCCCACAGTGCCAATTTTGCATCATCATTATATAACCAATCATTAAGAGAAGCCATGAGTCCAAAGTGCTGATCCTGAAGAGATCGAGCAATTTCTAAGGCCAATGATGTGCGATCTGAAGAACTCTTTATCGTAGCTTCTTTATTGATTAAGATATTATCCTCCCCACTATAAATAGCTGCTCCGAGCTGTCCTTTTAGCAAGTCCAATGTTCTGGCTCTGACATTTACTTCTGGAGTAACAAATCCCATCGCTGAATAAGCACGGGATTGTCTTTCAGAGTCCTCCTCAGAAACAACGCCTGGCATTTTTGATAATGTAGAAATCATTTCATCCCAGTCCGTTAATCGGTACCTAAGATTTCTCTTCAATGGCAAATCTCTAATGGTAGAAGTCAATTCCTGAATTTCTTTGCGTATTTTGAGCTCCTCATCAGTCCATTCTCTTGCATCTTTCTGAGCCCCCCCTGAATCACGATAATTGGCCAACCTAAGCTCAAGCCTTTCTGTTTCCTTAATTAATCCTGCCGAATTATCACGCTCAATGCTCAACTGATGTCTAAGATTATTATTCTCATCCTTGAGCTTAGTTGACTCTAATCTAAAATCCTCAACTTCCTTTTCAAGTTTGCTAATATCGATATGGACAGACCGCTTAACGTAAGAGGTATTGATTTCTTTAATGTTCCATAAAAGCAAACCTATCGGTATTGCAGCAAAGACAACAAAGCCAAGGGCCGTAGTAGACTTCATCTCTTAATTTAACATTCTAGCTCCGACGCTTAAAAATCCGGAGTTTACGTTTCGGTTTAATTGTTTTACCAGAATCCGAACCCGGTTGGGCTGGCTTTGGTTGAGTCCCAGGATATTGTACGGCTCCCTGCGGAAGAGGCACAATCTTACCATCTTTGGAACGAATAAATCCATTCGCTCCAGCCTCAACACTTTTCTTTGAAGAATGAGCATTATGAGATGTCGTGCTAAAAACACCAGGATCATCTAGAGCAACCAAGTCCCCTATTGGCTTCCCGTTCTGATAAGATACTAGTGCTGGCCTTGAACGCCCATCAAGTTTGCTCACAACTTTTACCTTGTATAATAATCGCCTAACGACCTTGCCCTTTGAGTCAAAGACTCGCTCTTCAATTAATTCATCTTTGTCGTATACAAACTCACTGATGAAGAGAAGATTATTTTGCCCATCATAAACGCGCCCTTTCCGCTCCCTTCCCTTTTCATCAAGGGCAAATTCACTCCTCATTATCAAAGTATTATTACGTTTTTTTGTTTCCCTAACGAGCGTTCTGGTGTCCCGGTCCCTCTGAGTAGTGGTATAAGTTCCATCCTTATGAACTACGGTCCTTGAAACTTGGTCAGCCCCATCATAAGAATATACCTCGGACTGAATCGCCTGTGACAAGATCAGAATAACCGTTAATAAAACAGCTGGTACGGATATTTTTTTCATCGTTTGAGGGGTTGGAAATTCATATAAGATTATAACATGCAACTTTACCCGGCAAGTTCCAATGCTCCAGAAAAGCCAGATCTCTGGTCCATCAGAGGAAAAAGCTATGATCTCAGAGAACGGGGAATGATCATGGGCATCATTAACACGACTCCTGACTCTTTTTCAGATGGTGGACTCTATGAATCTAGTAAAGCTGCTATTCACCAAGCTATTGAGCTCGAAAATGAAGGAGCCTCCATTATTGACTTTGGGGGAGAATCTACAAGGCCAGGTGCAGAAAACGTATCCGTTAAGGAGGAGCTCAATAGAATTTTGCCAGTGGTAGAGAAATTTGTCGAGATCCGCTCTCCAAAAACACTAATTTCAATTGATACTTCAAAAGCCGAAGTAGCAGAAGCTGGACTCGCTGTCGGAGCGGACATTATAAATGATGTGACTGGTTTCTCCGATCCGAAAATGCGTGAGGTCGCCGCAGGATCGGAATGTGGCATTATAATAATGCACATGACAGGAAATCCTCGCACCATGCAGATATCACCAAATTATAGTAATGTGACGGCCGAAGTAATCACATTTTTAAATGAACAAATTGCTCTTTGTGAGTCTGAAGACATTAGTCGAGAACGCATCATAGTTGATCCAGGGATCGGATTCGGCAAGAGACTAGATCACAATCTGGAGCTGATAAGGTCAATTCCTCAAATGACTGAACTTAAAAGGCCAGTAATGATTGGCGCATCTCGTAAGACATTCATAGGTGAAATCCTAGAAAATGATGATCTCAATGAAAGAGAATGGCCAACAGTCGCGTTAACTTCATACTGTCGAGAACATGGAGCTACTCTATTTAGGGTTCATTCTGTAAAGCAAAACTTAGATGCCATGCTAATGACAGAAGCAATTATTAATTAATCGATCTCCGTGCAACGCATCATTTCTTGATATATAATAATACAATTACGTGGAGATCTTAAAAAACATATCCGAGAACTGGCCGATCATTATCGAACTTATCATTATCATTGGGATAATGTATTTAATGCTACGTAAACACGGATCGCAGAAGTGGAACCGTTTTTTCGTTGTCTTGAGCTTCTTGTTAATAATTATTACAGGAACCTCAGTATTTTTAGATTTGAAGCTGATTCCTTTGTTCGTTTTGGTAGGCACTTTCTTTTTTACTATGTCTATGATTGTGGTATTCCAGCCAGAACTGCGCCGAAAATTAGCAGAACTCGGTAGTCGAAGCTTCTTCTTCTTCTCTGAAGGGAAAAATAAAGAATTCCTAGACAGTCTGACCGAGACTATCAGACAGCTAGGAGCTAAAAGGTATGGTGCATTGTTTGCAATCGAACGAAGGATCGAACTCAAGCCTCACTTAGAAACAGGCATCTTCCTTGATGCGCAATTCTCCTCAGAACTCATACTAACAATATTCAGCCCAAAAACGGAATTGCATGATGGTGGAGTTATATTAAGAGAAGGGAAAGTAATAGGGGCAGGTTGTCTGTTCCCTGTTAGTCAAAGAGAAATTTCAGACCGTAGCATCGGGCTAAGGCACCGAGCAGGAATTGGAATCACCGAAGAATCTGATGCAATTGCTGTCATTGTTTCAGAAGAAAATGGGGGAGTATCAATCGCTCATTCTGGAGAACTTGAACATGATCTTGATCTAGAGACATTTAGCCATCGCCTCTTGGAATTGTTAGAAGTTGAGATAACAGAAAATGATGATAAAAAACCTTTAGCAACTGCTTCAGATCCCCCAAAACCAAAATCCGTACCAAGCTCATCAACCGAATAATAGATTAGATTCATTTGTTCATTCTTTTTCTGAAACAACCAATCAAAAAACTCATCTCTATTTTTTATTAGATGGCTCAAAAAAATAAATTTTTCGGAACTGATGGAGTTAGAGGTACCGCTAACGAAGGGCACTTAACACCAGAGTCAGCGCTCCGACTCGGTCAAATCGCAGCAGAAGAACTGATTCTTTGCAACGATAATAAGAACAATCAAAGACCAATCGCTATCATTGGAAAAGATACGCGCCGGAGCGGAGACATGTTAGAATCAGCCTTATCGGCAGGACTAAACTCTGCCGGTATCGATGTAAAAACCGGAGGAGTAATCCCAACACCTGCAGTTGCACTATTGGTTAAAGAGATGAACGCAGACCTGGGTGTCGTTATATCAGCCTCTCATAACGCGCCGCCCGATAACGGAATCAAGTTCTTTTGTAATGACGGATACAAACTCTCATTAGAACAGGAAGATAGACTCGAAAAAAAAATACTCTCAGGGCAACCAATACCTGTACGTGCCACAGGAGAAAAAATAGGCAGAACAACTCCATTAGTAAGTTCAATCGAAACCTATGTTTCGAAAATCACCGAATTATTTATCAAAGAAACTTCAGATAAACCACTCTCGGGAATGCGCATCACGCTGGACGCCGCAAACGGAGCATCATACGAAACGAGTCAGAGAATTCTTGAAAGCTTAGGAGCGGATCTAGTATGTCATTTCAATGCTCCTGATGGAGATAACATTAATTTGGAATGCGGATGCACTCATCCCGAGATCCTTTCTAGCATAACAAAAGAGGACCAATCATTCATAGGCATTTCTCATGACGGAGATGCTGACAGAATATTGATGTGCGATGAGCACGCGGACCCAATCGATGGTGATGAACTCATGGCAATTATTGGATGCCATATGCTAACAAGAAATGAGCTGTCAGCAAACACTGTAGTAGGAACAAAAATGAGCAATTATGGCCTTGATGAATGCATTAAGGATCATAAAGGAACATTAGTAAGATCCGAAATTGGTGATCGTAATGTAATGGAAAAAATGCGGAGCATAGGGTCCAACTTCGGAGGAGAGCCGAGCGGCCACGTCATCTATCGAAACCATAATACGACGGGTGATGGAATCGTTGCCGCATTGGCTGCTATGAAAGTGGTATTACAAACAGAAAAATCATTATCTGAACTAAGAAAAGTAATCAATAAGTTCCCTCAAAAACTCGTAAACCTTTCTGTTTCCAAAAAGATAAAAATTGAAGAATTAAAAGCAAATGATCTGATAGAGACGACTCAAGCTGATTTGGGTGAGCAAGGAAGGGTCCTCATAAGGTACTCAGGCACTGAACCAAAAATCAGAATTCTAGTAGAGGGAAAGGACGAAGAATATGTGATTTCTCAGGCAACAAAAATTGCAGAATCCATACATAACGAAATTGGATCGTGAATCTCTTTATCACTGGAACAGGTACTGGCGTCGGCAAGACCTATATCACTAAATTGTTGCTATCTGCTCTCACCCGCACAGGACAATCTGCTGTAGGATTCAAACCTATTGCCTGCGGCGACCGTGAAGATGCTGAAATTATCAGCGCCGCTAGTGACCCTTCACCTACATCAATAAACACCGTCAATCCAATCTTTCTCAAAGCGCCAGCAGCTCCAATGGCAGCAGCATCCATTGAAGGAGTGACCATCAATACTGATAAAATTAAATCCACGTACCAAGAACTTACAAGGTCCTACAACCATGTACTCACGGAAGGCGCAGGAGGTTGGGCAGTACCGATAAACTCAGAGTATTCAATGGGACATCTGGCCGCAGATCTTGGGGACCCTGTGCTAATTGTAGTTAATAATAAGTTAGGGGCACTTAACCAAACGATTCTCACAGCAAATGCGGTGCGAAGCATGGGACTCGAACTGATGGGAATTATATTGAATCACATTAATGACGAAAGGGACACAGCGAGTATCACGAACCGATCAGTCCTAGAAGAGATCATCAATCCTCCGATCATTCTTGATATCCTACATGAAGAAACGGAAATCGATTGGCCCTTCTAAATAAACAAAAGAACTCATACTTTAATTATCTTTTGTAATACTCGCCGGTAAGGACTTGGCATTGGCAGATTCTCTACCTCTTCGATGCTAAACCACTGCTCATTTTCAAGAGCAATTTCCTTCTTTGCCTCGTAAACATTCATTGTGACCCGGTAACGAGTTATACCATATTTTTGGACAGTAAGTAAGCTCAAACCACTCAATGATTCGGTTGCTCTTTCCGGCAACTTCCACATTCCTTTCCTCCGTCTGCCTGTCTCTTTTTGAAGTAATATCCTCTTCCCCTCAAAAGCAAAAACAACATGCTCTTGTATCTCAGTAATTTCAGGTCTCGATTTTTTTACAGGTAATTCCAAAGGACTCTCGCTCAGGCACCACGAAACAGCAGGACATTCCTGGCATTGGACTGACCTTGCCTTACATAGTGTTTGCCCAAGTTCCATGAGCGCAGAATTCCACGACCTTGCTCCGGACTCAGGCACGAGTCCACTTGCCCATTCCCAGAGCTGCTTTTGACCACTGCTCGTATCAATTCTTTCTTTAAATTCAAAGAGCCTAGCAAGGACACGAGCAATATTTGCATCTACTGCAGGGACTGCCGCATTAAACGCAAAACTTGCTACTGCACCTGCAGTATATTGGCCAATACCAGGTAGGCCCTCAATTAGGCTAAGATCAGACGGGAAAACTCCCCCAAAATCCTTCATCACTGCAATCGCTGCCTTATGAAGGTTCCTCGCTCTTGAATAATAACCTAGTCCTTCCCAGGCCTTAAGTACTTCCTCTTCAGCGGCAGAAGATAGCGCTTCAAAATCCGGGAACCGCTCTAACCACTTCCTATAATAACCTCGGTCAAGGACCGTAGAAACCTGCGTCTGTTGCAGCATCATCTCAGAGACTAGAATCTCATAAGGGTCATTGGTCGAACGCCAAGGATAATCCTTACCAAACTCCTCGAACCAACTTATAAGAGCACTATTTAATCGCTCTGACTGACTCAGAGGAAGAGGATCTTCGCATTTTAGAGCTTTCAACTGTTGTGCCATGTCCAGCATGTGTTTAAATCATTGAGTGGCAAAACCAATCAATTCATACACTCATCCATTAAACTTGGACCAAGTTAACGAATTGCGTGAAATCTTGGAACATGAAAATTTCGAATTCAAAACAAAAGAATATACGATTTTCTCTGCGAGCAAGGATCACCTAAACATCAGTGTTTACCAAAAAGGACCGAAAGTACTAATACAAGGCAAAAAAACTGAAGAATTCGTTCGTTTCACTCTTGAACCCAGAATACTTGGCGAAGCCAAGCTAGGTTATGAAGAAGAACTTAATCCGGAAATGTTTGAGCCTCACTTTGGAATTGATGAAAGTGGAAAAGGTGATTTTTTTGGGCCTTTAGTAATAGCGGGCGCTTATACCGATAAAAATCTAACACGTTCACTTCTTGATGAGGGAATAGCGGACTCAAAAAAAATAACTGATACTAAAATTAAAAAATTATCAAAAATCATTCGCGATAGCCCTGGGATCGAGCATGAAATTATTATAATCGGCCCAAAGAAATATAATGAGCTTTACGGTAAAATTGGGAATCTCAATAAACTACTGGCTTGGGGACATGCTACATGTATAGAGAGGCTTTGTGAAAAACGGCCTGATTGCGAAAGAGCACTAAGCGATCAATTTGCCAGATCCTCAGTCCTCACATCATCACTGGGCGAACGAGGAAAAAACATTAAAATACAACAACGGACTAAAGCAGAATCAGACATAGCAGTTGCAACTGCCTCTATATTAGCCCGTGATGCATTCGTAACATGGATTGACAAGGCAACTGAGCAGTTCGGCTTTCCGATCCCGAAAGGAGCATCAAATAAGGTCCAAGAAGCCGGAGAAAAATTAGTTGCCCAGCATGGCACCCAAATCCTACAGGAAGTCTCAAAGACTCATTTTAAAACGGCCCAGAATTGGTTATAAGAGCATTTGGACTACATTAACATTACAATAACATTAAAGTGTAAATGAGCATCATTTTTCCGTTGCCAAATCACTTCAGATCGCTATTTGTTTCTCCCTCCTCATTGCCCTAGATTTGGAGCAATTTGAAAGAATGAATAAAATATCCTGATATTGTTTGGGAAATAAATCACTAACATAATTTAATGAAAACAGCCACTAAGCGTGACCTCGTGATAAAGATCAGTAACGAAACAGGGATGACCCAGCAACAGGTCTTCGACGTTATTCAGAAAACATTAGATACGATCACACAAACGCTCGCTGCCGGAGACGAAGTGGTATTAAGAAATTTTGGTTCATTTCAGGTAAAGGAAACAAAACAAAAAATTGGCCGCAATCCAAACAAGCCGGGCACCGATGTCATTATACCGCCGAGGGCAATAGTTAAGTTCAAGCCTGGTAAAGAAATGAAAGAACGTGTTGCGACCGTTTTACCTCAGATACAAGACTCAGATAAATCCGAGCCGAGCACAGAACCAGCTTCTTCATAATTTAATCTTTAAGAAATTCTCTCAACCAGCAGCTCACGAGTAATCCGTTAGCCATTTTTCATTCCTTTCGTATTTGATCAGCAATTGATGTTACCGCTTCAATTCCGGGATCTCCTCTAAAGTCCGATAAAGAATTGGATAATATTTCCAAAGCCGATTCTTTGTCTCCGGCCGCTACCTTGCCTTGTGCACGAAGCAACCTAATCCTCAATTGATCTTCGGAATTGGCATATAAAGCGGCGGCCCTTTTGAAAATCTGATCCGCATCTTTATATTTTCTTTCAGATATCATATAGAGGCCAGTAGCCTCCAAAATTTTTCCACTCTTTAGTGCATCGGCAGCTTTATCCAAATTAGAGATCAATTGCTTCGGTTCAGATGCCCACCTTAAAACAGCAATACGAAATGCTTTGAACTCATCGTCCTGCCCCGCTTCAATTTCGCTCTTAACAATGAAGGGTTGGTACAGCGGATCCCCAATCATCACCTGCATCCAAGAAAATACCGGAGTCGCTATCCAGCCCGCCTCCGCAAAGGTAAAACCAGCTAAAAAACGTGCATTAAATAGATCAAGGTGCGTAGACATCTGCAAAAAAGGCTCATAAACATTCCCCAGAACAGCACATGCTCCGCGAGAAAGTAATGGTCCTGACCAGTTCTTTAGAGTCGTTCGAAGTGTACTAGCAGAATATGAATGAATGTGCGCTGCTACTGCTCCTCTTTTAAATTGAAAGCCCTCATCAATGAACGGCCCCTGTGCATTCTGCGTGTACCACCCAAAATATAAAATAATATCTTTACCAAGTGGGTAACCCTTGGGAACACGATTAGAAAACCTATCAACTAATGTAGGAATGCCGGCTTTCTTATAAAAACCACTACAAGTCTCAAGCCAATCATCACCAATCTTATAGGCAGCCCCCTTCTCTTTGGCCAAATTAGCAATGTCAATCAGCGCCATGCCCCACAATCCAGATCCCTCAACAGCTATAGCGTCATCTATGAGCCGTTTGGCTGTAGCATAATTGGGACCGTCAATCCTAGAAGTCAGGAGGATGTCGGGAGCTCCTCCCCGATCCATTGACCTGAAGTAAGGATTACCTACTGCTCCACTAAGCTTCGAAAAATCCATGCTCAAGCAGGCAATCTCAGAATCAATACTAGCAGCATCATTGTTCCCTGGCCCAAGATTAGTTGAAGACTTTTTCTTTGAATCCTCAGATAAGGAACTTTTCACCTTCAGAGGCATCCCAAACATAATTGCTGCAAACTTCATTTTTATATGAACAGCTCGCAGGTTTCCTTGGGCATCTTCTTTTCTTTCCCACCAACCATTGGTATCAAATTCTTTGCGGAGTGGTTCTAGGATCGTCTTTTGATATTCGGACCGAGTAATAATTTCCTCGGTCGAACATTTCATCCCAATTAAATTCTCAAACGGAATATTTCTCTTACTGGCATAATACGCAGCCAATTTCCGAGAATCGGCCACATTCTGGTTATAGATCACTAGTGTAGCAGACGCGTACTGACTATTGTTCACAGGCTCCTGAGCAACGGCAGAAGAGAAAAAGGAAACAAAGAAAAAAATCGAAATACAGTGAAAATCAATAATTCGCCGTTCAAATCCCATAATAATAATAATTTTAGACTAAATAAAAATACACACTCCTCATGGATTCGAATGCTGATTAAAATGAAATGTTTGCAATCTTGAACCTAATTCTC
>CACJBM010000003.1 GCA_902591645.1 uncultured Verrucomicrobiota bacterium
AATCATGCATATTTATCGATAATCCATCCATCAATACTGAGCCAATGCATTGTCTCTTTTCATCTGTATTAGTAATCTAATATGAGTTCATCTTCTGATAATCTGTGTAAAGCCCTGAAATTACCTCTTGGCTCTTATTCGATATTTGGATAAACACAAATCACTAATCCATCATGCGTACTCTATTTGTTGTTACATTTTCTCTTCTGATCTTTTCAGTCCCTTTGACTGCATCTAATCAAATCAAATCTTTAAATGCTGAACAGCAAAAAACTTACAACTTAGATCCCAAGTTCTTTAAAAAATCGTTACTCGTTCAAAACATATTAATAGCAACGTCTGTTAAGGTTTCCGATACAGCCATTTTAGAAACTGGATATCTATTCAACCATATGATGGTCAGCATCAATGATGCAGTTGCTGAAAGGATCCGTAAAAGAAATGTATTATGCATCCTAGTCGGTAAAGATGAGCTCACTTCAGAAATTCCTCAATTTGTTACTAACAAGACGGGCAAGGAACTCGATTTTTATAATTGGCGTCAAAGGGGCTTTCTCCGACACATAGACAGTAGGCCCGTTGTCCTCTTTGCTGAAGAGGATGTGTTGGAATATGAGGGTGGTATGCAGAATGAAAGTATCCTCATTCATGAATTTGGTCACGTCATTCAGGGCGCTGGATTTGATGCTGATCTCCATAAAAAAGTTCATGAGGCCTTTGCAAGGGCAAAGGCCCGCAGTATCTGGAACGATGGCAAAGCCGCGCAAAGATTCAGACGCGTCAAAGGTAATGACCCCGTCAGTTTGCTTGATTCTTTGATTAAGTCGTTTCCAGATCAATCGCGCGATTTGCTGGTGAAGTGTCTCGATGCAGGAGACATTTTAGTTAACGGCAAGCCCACTAATGCCAAAATTAAAGTGACCTCCAAGGATGATGTTCTCATTATTTTTGGCGGGTCCAAACAATGTTACGCTTCGAGGAACCATGCTGAGTACTGGGCCGAGGGTGTTCAGTGCTGGTATGATACCAATCGGACCATGGACCATGATCATAATCACATACACACTAGGGAAGGGATCAAAGGATATGATCCTGGTTTGGCCAAAGTGTGTGAAGAGGTCCTTGGTAATGATCCTTGGCGGTTCATTTCACCGAGAAAAAGAGCAGGGAAGGGGCACCTAAAAGGCTTTGATCCTGCCAACGCGCCTAAAGTAACTGATTTGCCCCATATCCGGGAAGCGGCCCTAGATTACTACGATAAGTATTGGTCAAGTTACTGGGACCGTCTGCATCAGAAGCACTTTCCTGCCAAATCTCCCAAATAATAATTTATGATTTTAATTCAATTTTAATTGATCCCCCTTGATCACTTTTATTGAATTCTGAAACAATTTCACCATTATCAAGTGACATAATAACGCGAGCACCAGTGACCGGCCTTCCGTTCATATCCCAAATATTCAGTGTTGAGCTAATGTAGTGGCTCTTATTGCAGCCCTTCTTTTTGGCGCTTTCCAATGTCTTAAGAATCCTTTCTTTTCGACGATTAGAATCCCAGATCATTGCCGGTTTGTTATTCAATTTAGATTGTGAAATGGCTGCAATCTGGCCCTCTTCATCCGTGATATCCCTTATACTCACATTCATCAGCTTCAACCCTACCTTCTTCAGTTCGCCTTCGACGCCCTGAGTAATTCTTTCAATGAACTGGTCACGGTCAGAAATAAGAGACTCAATGTCCATCGTTGCAATGATCACACGCATCTGGCCAAAAATAACGTCACTAGCGAGTGTTTCAATCGCACTCCATGGCTGACCCAATAAGCGCTCAGCCGCGTTTGGCATAACATCAGGGTCCGTTGAAATGCCCACCGTGAAAGATGAGGGTACATCAACCTTGATATTCTCCTTGGAAAGCGCATCATCAAGAGGAATCTCAATCTGCATTGGAGTCAGATCCAAGTAGTCAAAGGCCTGAATGACAGGCCAGATAAAGGCCGCGCCACCATGAAGGCACATAGAAGATCGGCCACCACCACCAGTTTTTCCGTAAATGACCATGATCCTGTCCGAAGGACATTTTTGGTACCGGGAAAAGAAGTAGATCACCGTTCCAAACATGATGATCAATATTGAAACTGTTAAAATTAATCCAAAACTGTCCATATATTCCCTAGTTTTTATATTTCATCCAAATTTAACAACGCCCTCATTATCAGTCGTTCCCGTAAATTCCCTGCCATAAAGAACCTTAAGTTCCACGCTTGCCCTCTCGATTGGCTTATCCTTCAAATCCAAAAATTGGAGTTCAGAGCCTTCAACGTGCCATTGCTCGCAGGGAGTCAAAGAGGATGATATATTCTTTTGCTCAGGCTCGATAGGAATAGATACATTTTCAGTAATTTCAGGTTTCCCGGCAGATGCCCATTCCCCAAGAGCTGTAAGGTATCCAGAATCATCCGTGATGTCCTTGATGTTGACGTTAATTAGCTTAAGGCCAAACTTTGTAAGTCCTCTCTCAACGTATTGGGCAACTTTGCCAATTAAAAGATCGCGGTCAGAATTGAGGGCCTCTGTGTCCAACTCTCCTATAACCAAGCGCATTTGACTAAATATAATTTCACTGGCGAGTGCTTCAATCGCAGACAATGGCTGACCTAATAAACGCTCCGCCGCGCGTGACATACCCCCAGGGTCCGTTGAAATGCCAACCGTAAAAGATGAAGGTGTACTAACCCGATTTCCTTCTTTGTCTAGAACTCCCTGCAGAGGGCAATCAATCTGGATTGGAGTCAGATCCATGTACTCAAAGGCTTGAATGACCGGCCAGACAAAGGCCGCGCCACCATGAAGGCATATAGAAGATCGGCCCCTAGCAGTTTTTCCGTAAATGATCAGGATCCTGTCCGAAGGACATTTCTTGTACCGTGAAAAAAAGAAAATCACTCCTACTAAGGCAATAACTACTAAAGTTATAATTAGTGTTAATCCTGGTCCAGCTTCTGGCATAATTTTATTATCCTAACATGCTTTGAAATACTTAATCTATTACAAAGATTCCTGAAATTTATAATGACTCAGGGAAGACTCGCATTGTCCTTCGATGCTTGTAATTCTAGGGTTTTTAAGAGTTCTTTGACCTTATCAGGCTGTTTTTTAGAAAGGTCCTCCTTCTCTGTGGGGTCCAGATTAAGATTATATAACTGTACCTTGTCCTTGCCCTTGATCAGCTTCCAGGGCCACCTGTGAAGAGCCGAGCTGGTCCCGTTCACACCCTTACAATAAAGGATCCTTTCCGGATCTTTTTTACCTTTTCCATTTAAGAGGGGCCAAATATCAATTCCGTCCCATTTCGGATCCTTATCAAATTTGCAACCTGCCACAGCGCAAATGGTAGGCATCCAATCCACGACATGAGTAGGAGTACTGAGTTTGGCTGGTTTTAATTTCCGCGGCCAGTAAGCAATGGCGGGGACCCTGATCCCTCCCTCATAGACCTGAGTTTTCCAGCCCCTGAGTGGCGTATTGAGCCCCTTGATTTTACCCTTGGCCTTGGTATCTGGATAGCGTGAACTGTCATCCCCGTTCGTGCCTCCATTATCTGAGAAGAAGATAACAAGAGTATTTTCAGCCTTTCCCTCCTCATCCAGAGCCCTAAGAATCTGGCCGATCCCATCGTCCATGTGCTCTGCACATGCCACATATTGTCGGCGTTCAGGATCGATATTATCGACCCTTCCTAGCCATTTGGGTGGCTCATCGAATGGGGTATGGACAGCAGTGAATGGCACATATAGGAAAAAAGGCTCTTTCTTTTTCTCTTTGATAAAACGGACCGCTTCGCTGGTCAGGAGATCCGTCACGTGCCCCTCTTCCTCAATGAGTTCATCATTCCTGTGCCAAGTCTTGGTGTATAGACCATGCTTATAGAGGTGATTCCATGGATTAATTCCACCCGCCAATGATCCGTAAGACTGACCAAAACCAAACTTGCGCGGACCCCATTCAGGCTTCGAACCCAAGTGCCACTTTCCACTAATCGCGGTTCGATAGCCGGCACCCTTGAGTGCCCTTGCCAACGTCATAGTGTCCCATGGGAGGACCCTCTCGTTACTGGGCTTGGTATTACCAAATCGAGACCAGTACCGTCCGGTCAAAAGCGCTGCCCTGGTCGGAGTGCACATTGGAGCCACATAGTGAAAATCCAGCTCCACGCCCCGGCTCTGGAGCCGGTCAATGTTTGGGGTCCTTATCGATGAACCGTGATAACCGACATCGGCCCAGCCCAGATCATCAGCGACAAGAATCACAATATTGGGCCTATTTTTCTCTGCCTCTGCAGACTGTCCATAATCAGGGAAAATGACTAAATAAAGTATGATTAATGCCCTTAATGTGTTCATACCCCGGCTAATTTAGTGGCCTTTGGACCTATTATTTCTCTCCAGAAATACAGTAAATTGATCCCTGCGTTCGAATTAAAAGTTTCCCATCACTCATTGACGGACAAGCCATGCACAGCTCATCAAGATCATTCACGTGCAGAATCTCAAATTCCTTTCCAGCCTTCAAGACATAGGTCTTTCCATTTTCAGCAAGGCAAAAAACTTTATCCTTATAGGCCCACGGAGATGAGGTGAATGAAGCTCCTCTTGGAAAGCGTACCCGGTCATAAAATTTGGCTCCGGTCTTGGCATCATAGGTAGATATCATGCCCTGATCGAGTAGCAGATAATAGATGTCATTGTATACGACGGGAGTCGTATTATAAGGCCCGCCCTTTGGCTGGTACCACTGGATGAAATCGTTGGAGTTCTGATCCTCTTTGAGGGAAATGTCTCCAGAAGCACCTGGCCTGATCGCGTAAACGGGGCGGTGAGGGTCGGCAAAGTAACCTGATGTCACATATAGGAGACCATCGATCACAAAGGGTGAAGGAATGACCAGATTGGACATTCTTCCTGAGAGCTCCCAAAGTAATTTTCCGTCCAGACCATAGGAAAGGATTTTTTTCTTGCCCGGAACGACGATCTCGGTCCGGTCCTTGGTCTGCCAAACTAAAGGGGTTGCCCAGGTACTTTTCTCTTTCCTCATCACTCGCCAATTTTCCGTACCCTTTTCAGCATCCAATGATGCAATGTAGGATTGCTCATGATTGTCATAGACATAAAATACTTGGTCCTTATGGAGGACCGGTGAAGCAGCCGCACCATAATCAAACATGGTTTTTTTAGGGGTTATTTTATGTTTCCACAAAATTTTGCCATTGAGGTCATAGCACCAAAGACCAAGGTCCCCAAAAAGGACATAGAGTCTTTTCCCATCCGTGACGGGAGTCTCGGCAGCGTAAGTACTCTTTGGGTGCCGACCCACTGGGGGTTCGCCGGTATGTGCTTCATTTTCCCATAGTACCTTGCCTGTCTTAAGATCCATACAATAGACCATCCAGTGATGCTTTCCGGATGGTATGCCCCGACGCCCTCGTCCCAAGTAAAGCCCGGCCCTGGGCTTTACATTGTCCTCGGCCTTATCATTAACGACACTGGTAACAAATACCTTGTCTCCCCAGATCACGGGTGATGACCAGCCCATTCCTCGCACATCTGTTTTCCATAAAACGTTCTCTGTCTTCGACCATTTGAGGGGTAAGTCTTTTTGGTTCTGATTAATGGGTAATCCATTGGCTTGAGGGCCTCGTAGTCTGGGCCAATGCTCAGCGTTTTCTGCTAATCCCGAAATTGAGAGAAAAACCAAATTAATAATGAAAAATGTAATTATCCGCATCATCATACCCTAAGATAAGGCTCTTTAAATCAATGATGCGAGAGTAATCCACATAACTTTTGGTAAAGACTGCATTGAACTCTACGTACTAGTTTAGATTCGCTCATAAACAAATATGGCAAATACCATTCAAAATGAAACAGTTTCAGGTCAGGCTCCGGGCTGGCCTGCCGCTGCAGCCATTGTGATTGGTAACATGGTTGGGATTGGGGTTTTCACTAGCCTGGGTTATCAACTCAACGATGTCTCAAGCAATTTTTCTATTCTGCTTCTTTGGGTCATCGGTGGAATCTATGCAATTTGCGGAGCCCTATGCTATGGGGAACTGGTCGCGAGTAAACCGCGATGTGGGGGAGAATATCATCTCCTTTCATCGGTTTATCATCCAGGTGCTGGCTTTCTCGCAGGTTGGATTTCAGTGACTGTTGGGTTCGCGGCGCCCATCGCTGCCGCGTGTGGAATTTTTGGAACTTACTTTGTGGAGTCGACAGGAATCGGTGATGAATCAGGAAAAATTCCTGCCGCCATAATGCTTATCACAGTGACCTCAGTGCATCTGCTCAAACTAAAAGTGGGAGGCACATTCCAGATCATTATGACAGGCCTCAAATTTGGCTTAGTTCTTTTGCTTGCAGTGTGTGGAATTACCATGGGCGATGCAGGCTCCTGGGACTTTTCTCCTGGCCCCTTTGACGTAGAAAAAAATATCATTCTGAGCTCTGGTTTCGCAGTCGCCCTGTTCTACGTAAATTATGCATTTGCTGGTTGGAACGCGGCAACTTATGTGGCGGGTGAGATTAAAAACCCCTCCAAGAATATACCCAGAGCATTGCTTATCGGTACCATTTCCGTTCTGCTTCTTTACTTACTTATCAATATTGCATTTATCGTCAGTACGCCGAAAAGTGAAATGGCGGGTAAGGAAGAGGTCGGACTCATTGCAGCTAGATACATTTTCGGTCAGTCAGGCGGAAATCTAATCGGCGGGCTCATCGCGTTCGGATTAATTTCTGCTGTCAGCGCAATGACTTGGGCTGGGCCTCGTGTAACGCAAATGATTGGTCAGGACTATCGCAAATTGCGTTCCTTTGCCAAAACCAATAAGAGCAAAATTCCTGTAAATTCAGTACTATTTCAGTCCTTCATTGCGTTCGTTATGCTCTTAATCGTTGATCCTGATCAAATCATCGTCTACTTGGAATTTGTATTGAACCTGTCCCTTTCTGCTGCAGTTGCCGGCGTCATATGGTTAAGACTTAAGCAACCTGACATGGATCGGCCCTATCGCTGTCTCGGCTATCCGCTGACTCCAATTTTATTTTTATGCATGGCCCTTTATGTGGAGTGGCGCTTAATAGAAACCCGACCCATAGAATCGTTGTGGGGTCTAGGAACAGTCTTCATTGGCATTATTTTTTATTTTCTTGTCCGCGATTCATATGAACCGCCAGATAATGAAAAAGGTTAGACCTCTAAAATGAATTTAAATATAATCACAATTTCCACATATGAATAAAGCGGTAACAAACACCATTATCATTCTGCTCGGAATGATCGGAAATTCTATCGCGCAGACTGAAAAGAAGAATCCAAGGATACCTGGGGCCGTGATCATCGCTAAAGAACTTGCGGGTAAGCTTGTTTCTGTGGACCAAGGTTCTTTCAAACGCCATTCACTCGACCCTGAGAAAGCTATCGATCATTTCCTTTTTTACTATTCTGCGAATTGGAGTCCGAACTGCCTTAAATTCACTCCTGAGTTAATTAAGTTTTACGCAAAAGCAAAAAAGGATAACACAAATTTCGAAGTTATTTTTGTGAGCCGCGACGATACAGAAAAGGAAATGCTCGATTACATGATGGAACAAAAAATGCCTTGGCCTGCTATCCGCTTCAAAGAATTAACAACTTTAAAGTTTCTCAAAGCAGTCTCTGGGAGGGGCGTGCCTAGCTTAGCTGTACTTGATAGCCGGGGCTTAATTTTGGCGCAAAGCTACAAGGGAGGCACAAAATATCTTGGTCCTGATCCGCCTCTCCAAGAATTTCAAAAACTAATAGGCTCTAAAGAAAACGAGCCCAAGAATTAATTTACCAAAGCTAAAGCGCTAAGTGTCACTGCAAAACACGGATAAACTTGATGCTCGTAAGTGGATCCTCCCGGATCGGACTACTGCTGGTATTTCAAGTAGTGACATACCTTCTGTAATTAAGGACATTTTGAATGTCCGTGGTATCAATTCAATCAATGAGAGCCAAACATATCTGAACCCAAAATTGAATACGCTCAGTGACCCCTTTGAGATACCAAACATGGATGCGGCCGTTGATCGTGTTCTTCAAGCAATAGACAACAAAGAGTCCATTGTCATTTACGGAGATTACGATGTTGATGGAGTCACTTCTTTGACCCTTCTCAATAAAATTCTATCAGCTTATGGGAACGAATCGATGCCTTTCTTGCCTCATAGAATCGAAGAGGGCTATGGGCTTTCTGTAAATGCATTGACCCGTTGTCTGGATGAATTTTCACCGTCTTTAATCATAGCCGTCGACTGCGGAACAACATCAAATAAAGAAATTACGTGGCTCAATGAAAAGAACGTTGAAACTGTTATTTTAGACCACCATGAAGCTTCGCCCGAGGGCATGCCTGATTGTTGTGCTCTGGTCAACCCTAAGGCCACTAGGAATCTTTCAGACTATAGTTATGATTATCTTTGTAGTGTTGGCATAGTATTTAAACTTGCCCACGCTCTCTTAAAGCGTCGGCCATTAGCGGAATTTGATTTGCGAGAATTTCTTGATCTGGTCGCTGTTGGAACGGTATCAGATCTGGTCCCATTAATTGATGAAAACCGTGCCCTGGTGAAACACGGGTTAGTTGAACTGGGTAGAACCAAAAATGCTGGGCTCGCTGCACTCATCGAATTAGCTAATATTCGACCCCCTTACAGTGCAATGGACATTGGTTTCCGTATCGGGCCACGCATAAATGCGGCAGGAAGAATCGATACTGCGGGAAAGGCTCTTGAATTACTACTGTGCGTTGACTCGGCTAAAGCTATGAGAATGGCTGACACATTGGAGGAACGAAATCGTCAAAGACAGGATCTGGAGCGGAGAACCACTGCAGAAGCCTTTGAAATGATTGATAGTGGTCAGTTTGGAACAAAGAATATGGGGATTGTTTTAGGAAAACAAGGATGGCACCCTGGCGTCGTTGGTATCGTCGCATCTCGCATTTCCAAGAAAATTCATCGCCCTGTATTTGTTGTTGCCATTGATAAAGATGGGATAGGAAAGGGAAGCGGCAGGAGCATTGAAGGAATTTCATTAATCGATGTCATCAATGATGGTCGTCATTTCCTTATATCTGGTGGTGGTCATCAAATGGCGGCAGGGATTTCAATTCATGAGGATCAAATAAATGCATTCCATGACCATCTTTGTGCTCATGTTTCTGCAAACAGTAATCAGGATTGCCTTACCCCAAAACTGAGATTGGACGCCGAATGTCCTCTCAGTGAATTGCATCTGAATTTACTCGACCATTACTTAAAGCTTGAACCCTTTGGGTCCAAAAATCCTGAGCCTTTGCTATTCTGCCGTGGAGTTACTCCAACCTCAGAACCAAGAATTCTTAAGGAAAAACATATAAGAATCACCCTGCGTCAGCGTGAATCTATTTGTGATGCTATTTATTTTAATGGAACTGACTATGAACTTCCTAAGCCTCCCTGGGACATTGCTTTCACGGTTCTTAGAAATGATTTTAGAGGAAAGGTCAGTATACAAATGAATATTAAAGCCATCCGTTCGGCCATTAGCTAAATCACTGCATGTCTTTCACCGCGGAAACTTCTATCGATGAAATAGCTTCACTGGATAAAAAGCTCCTTAAGAATCTTACAAAGATTGGCTATGCGAAAGTACATGATCTCCTTTCACATTATCCAAAAAGGCACGAAAACCGTGAGCAGTTCAATGAATTTCCTTATGAGCCTACTGAATCACCAATATGCTTTAAGGGTGAGGTCATTGATTCTTCGAAAAAGTTTTATGGAAGGCGCCGCTTTTTTGAGGCTCTAATAAGTGACTCAGAAGGGGCAGGTATAAATCAAATCACGTTACGTTGGTTTAACATGGTTTTCATTCATAAGATGATCATGGTCGGTCACAAGGTTATAGTTTACGGAAAAGTTAAAAAAAGCGGTAAGCGTTTAATAATTGATCATCCGGAATTTGAAATTGTTGATGCCGACAACACGAACTCAGGCATTCATCTTGACCGCATTACGCCTATATATCCACTCTCAAGCGGTATTAGCCAAAGGCCATTGCGTGAAGTTCTTTTCAACATTATTGAAAATTTGGAGGAGGGTGGTTTTCCCGAAATATTACCCCCCAATGACTTTGTAGAAATTTCTAGAATTAAAGCACTTCGTGCCATTCACTTCCCAGCCTCAGACAAAGAACTGGCAGCCGCTAGGCGGGCATTAGCTTGTGAGGAATTTTTTATTTTGCAGCTCAATGTTGCATACAGAAAAGCACAGCATAATGCGTTACCCGGGTCGGCAAATTGTGGCCCTGGGAAATTGCTATCAAAATTACTTTCCTCACTGCCCTTTGAGATGACTTCCGCACAGTCTCGTTGCGTAGATGAAATACGCTCTGATCTAGCTTCACCAAAACCAATGAACAGGCTCCTCCAGGGAGACGTTGGATCCGGAAAAACTCTTGTAGCAGTTTGTGCTATTTTACTTGCCGTAGAAGCGGGTTCTGAGGCTGCTCTCATGGCTCCAACCCAAATATTGGCCGAACAACATCATGTTGTACTTTCTCAATGGTTGGAACCCCTTGGAATCAAGGTTGGTTTATGTACTGCAAAAAAGAAAACAGGCTCTGACTTGCCTCTTTTTGAACAAAACTCGCCTGGCGTTATTGTCGGCACTCATGCCCTTTTATATGACTCATCAGATAACAAAAACCTCGGTCTTATAGTCATTGATGAGCAGCACAAATTTGGAGTGAGCCAGCGACAAAAATTAATTAATAAAGGGGCCTGCCCTGATGTCCTTGTAATGACGGCTACCCCAATTCCCCGCACCCTAACGCTCACTGTATACGGCGATTTGGATGTTTCTGTCATAGATGAACTACCGCCCGGAAGAGGGAAAATTAATACACATGTCCGACAATCAAAGAAGCATCTCTCCGATTCTATTAAGTTCCTGAAAACCAAACTCAGCGAAGGGCGGCAAGCCTATATCGTTTATCCTCTAATAGAGGATTCAGAAAAAATTAAAGTTGGCTCTGTCGAGGGTGAATTCCAGCAGTGGTCAGAAAACTTATCACCTTTTAAATGTGAGTTATTACATGGCAGAATTCCTCCGGAAGAAAAAGATTCTATCATGGATCGTTTTAGGAGCGGATCAATCCATGTTCTCATTTCCACTACCGTAATCGAAGTGGGCGTTGACGTTCCCAATGCCACAATTATGTATGTATTTGATGCTGAAAGATTTGGATTGGCCCAACTTCATCAACTCAGGGGCAGGATCGGGAGAGGGAAGCACAACAGTTATTGTGTGCTCATGACAGGAAAAGTTACCGACGACTCAAAAGCAAAGCTCAAGGCCCTTGAAGAAAGCTCGGACGGATTTGTCATTGCTGAAGCAGATCTTAAACTCCGAGGACCAGGAGAATTGCTCGGCAAGGCACAGAGCGGTATTGATAGACTCAAGCTAGGTGATCTGATTACGGAAACGGAACTGGTGAAACAAGCCCGGTCCCTTTCTTCTGCATTAATCAAGTTAGATCCTAATATAGAAAACCCTGAAAATCTTCATTTGAAGTCCCTAATTATGTACGACGGTGATAATGATGGGGTTGTGGCTTAGCAGGTTTTTGGTTTGATGATTTAAATTATTCGAGCGATATTGATAATCATTATCATGTTTATCGTATTGCGTTTCATTATTCTGGGTTTTACCGCCCTCTATTTGATTTCCTGTTCGTCGGACAAAACTGTTTCTCCCAAGTCCGAGCCTTTAGACCTCACTCAAATAGTTCAAACATATTCAGAAATAGTTTATGCCTCTTACCTAGATTCACATAATGCTGCAACAGAGATGAGTGACTCAATAAATAAGTTTCTCGATTCTCCCTCCGAACAAGGTTTATCGGCCGCAAAAGAAAGCTGGATAAGCGCAAGGCTACCTTACCTACAAACGGAAGTTTACCGTTTTTATGGCGGCCCTATTGATGATGAAGATGGTCCCGAGGGGCTTCTCAATGCTTGGCCGATGGACGAATCTTACGTCGACTATGTCAAAGAAGTCCCCGAATCCGGTATCATCAATGATGCTAAATCTTATCCTGAAATCACCAAGGAGCTCTTGATAGGTTTAAACGAAAAGGATGGGGAGGAAAATATAAGCTGTGGTTATCATGCCATTGAATTTCTTCTCTGGGGTCAGGATTTTCAAGTTGACGGACCCGGTGACCGTCCACACACAGATTACACAACGGCAGCCAATGCAGATCGCCGGAAAGCATTTCTTAAAATCACTGTTGCCCTATTATTGGAAAATCTCTCAAGTCTCATAAATGAATGGGCGCCATCTCAAGAAAACTATAGATCTTCTCTCGTTAAAGAAGATCCACTCGCAGCCATTCAAAAAATTCTATCGGGCATGACTCTGTTGAGCGGATTCGAGTTGGCTGGAGAAAGACTGTTGGTGGCATATGAATCAAGGGCTCAGGAAGATGAGCATTCTTGCTTCAGTGATACGACACATAATGATGCTATCTATGATATTGTTGGCATCATTAATGTTTGGTCTGGATCCTATAAAGCCCTCAATGGCACTAAGATTGAAGGACCCGGAATCAATGCACTTGCTTCAAGTAAGGATCCCGAACTTGCTTCCAAAATAAATAAATCACTAGCGGCAGCGCTAGAAAAATCCAAAGCGATTCCCACGCCATTCGATCAGGCTATCCTTGCAAAGGACGGCTCTGAATCAAGAAAAGCGATTATCGATTTAATTGAAGAATTAGAAAATCTAGCAGATGGTTTTGTCAGGATTGCCAGTAATTCGGGCATTAATGTTTCTAAGGAACCAGAACCTTAATTCCCGTGAATGCGTATAAGATAGTCTTATTTCTTTTTCTTGGTTTCTTCTCGGTATTCTCTCTTATCTTAAAGGCTGAAACCGTTCTAAGCGGTGGAAGCACAACTGTTTTTCAAAAAGGCCCGAATGCCTTTGGGTTGCCTCTAGCAAACATCACCAGAATCAATCGCCGGGCCCACGTTGTTGGAAATTCGTTTTTTAATAAAAATTGGGTCTTCGCGCCGAGTTCCACAACTGCCCGTGATGGACTGGGGCCTCTCTATCATGCTCGATCGTGTTCCGGGTGTCATGTCCGTGATGGGCGTGGATCGCCACCACAGGATAATAAGTCAGGTGTTGGGCTCTTGTTTCGGTTAGATGTTCCAGGAATGGCCGGAGGAGATCCGAATTTCGGCCAACAACTCGCCGTTAATGCTGCGCCAGGTGTGAAGCCCGAAGGGAAAGTCGAAATCCAATACGAATTAATCAATGAAACCCTTTCTGACGGAGAAACGGTCTCTCTCAGAAGGCCCCAATACACTTTGATAACAAACCCAATTTATGGGCAACCTCACTCTCAGATTTTATTAAGTCCGAGATTGGCTCAACCCTTAGTGGGCTTGGGTTTGTTGGAAGCCATCGACGAAAAGACAATATTAAATCTGGCCGATCCTAGTGATAAAAATAAGGACGGCATATCAGGAAAAGTGAATTATATGCTGAACCAAGAAAGTGGAAAAACTGAACTTGGGAGATTTGGGTGGAAATCAAACCAACCAAGTTTGAGACTTCAAACTGCGATCGCTTTTCTTCGGGACATGGGCATTACTAGTAGCATTCACCCAAAGGAGGACTTTGCTGGCAATCAAGATAAGATTATAAAAAGTGTTGGAAATACCCAAGGACCTGACATCGATGATTCAAAACTGGGTAGAGTTGTAACTTATCTTAAGACATTAGCTCCCCCAGCACAAAGGGACTCGGAAAATGAGCTGGTACAAAAGGGCGAAGAAATATTTGTCCAAATTGGGTGTGCGAAATGCCACGTCCAAACACTTAAAACTAGTTCTAATGCCTCGATTGAAGAATTAAAAAATCAAACCATCAGACCCTATACGGATTTGCTTTTACATGACATGGGAATCGGTTTGTCTGATGAAATAGACAAAGCTCAGGTTTCAGGAAAGGAGTGGAGGACCCCTCCTCTTTGGGGAATAGGACTCACGAAAATTGTGAATGGAAATGTTTTTTTTCTGCATGATGGCAGAGCCAGGAATCTAGAAGAGGCGATTATGTGGCATGGTGGGGAGGGTCTTTCTTCCAAAAAAGCATACTCGAGTCTTTCTAAAAAGGAGCGTTCCTTGGTTCTAAATTTCCTTCGATCTCTTTAACCTAATTTGGATAACCGCTAATTGGCTAATCCTAAATTAGCATGCTAGCCGGATTTTCGATGCGCCTTTTTAGCTCCGCGAGATACTTTGCACCTATCGCGCCATCAACCACCCTATGATCGCAACTCATCCCGACTTTCATCCGCAGACCAGCTACAAGGTTCCCTTCGTCATCAACGACCGGCATGCTTTTGATGCTGCCAATAGAAAGGATCGCGGCTTGAGGAGGATTAATAATAGCATCAAAGCTATCAATTCCATAAGCTCCTAAGGTAGAAACAGTTATGGTTCCTCCGGAAAATTCATCAGGGGAAAGTTTTTTGGCACGTGCCCTCTGAGCCAAATCTTTTACTGCCAAACTAATTTCGAGGAGACTCTTTTGTTGAGCATCAGGTATTACGGGCGTGACTAATCCATCTTCCACCGCAATCGCCACAGAAAGATTAACGGATCCATACTGGATAATGGAGTCCCCATCAAAGGAAGAATTAACTTCAGGCACAGAGGCCGCAGCATTTGCGACCGCTTTGAGAATGAAATCATTTACTGTGAACTTATTGTCTCCTTCTTCTGCGGCAGAATTTGCTTGTTTCCTAAGGTTCATTAGGGGCGCGGCATCAAACTCAACGTTGAGATAAAAATGGGGAATCTGAGTTTTAGATTCGAGTAATCGTTGGGCAATAATATTGCGCATTCCTGTAAGAGGAATCCTTTGGTCTTCACTTGTTAAGGGTTGTGATCTTTGAGGGGTCGATACGGTCGGTGAACCTGCTGAGGCTTTATGATTGTCTAAATCCTTTTTTACAATCCTACCGCCCGGCCCCGTACCTTTCACTTCAGATAGATTAATGCCTTTAGAGTTGGCTATTTTTTTTGCCAAGGGAGAGGCTTTGATTCTTTCATCACTTGCCGCGGGCGCAGGGTTATTTTCAGGAGTTTTGCTGGTGGCTTCCTGATTTTGTACTTCTTTGTCTTCTTCTGGTTTTTCAGGCTCAGGACCTGATGCCGCGAGAGCAGCTGACTTATCAGGAACCTCTTCACCTTCTTGTACAATTACAGCTAAAACTTCACCGAGTGGAGCTGTGGTTCCTTCCTCTGCATAAATAGCTCCAATTATGCCTTCATCAAAAGCAACCATTTCCATCGTAGCTTTATCGGTCTCGATTTCGGCTATGGGATCCGATACATCGACTTTATCACCGACCTTAACGAGCCACTTCACAACAGTACCTTCGGTCATTGTATCACTCAGTTGAGGCATTTGAACAAAATCGGGCATCTTATTGTCGTTTAGTATTTTCTGTAGTTTTAGCCGAGCTTCTGAACCATATCAACGACTCGGCTAACATTTGGGATTTGTTCTTTCTCAAGAGGTGGGCTGTAAATTGCTGGAGCATCAATTGAGGTCACTCTTAAAACGGGAGCATCTAAACTATCAAATGCCTTTTCCTGAATGGTTGCTGCAATTTGTGAACTGACGCCACAGAACGGTTTGTTTTCGTCAATCAATACGGCCCGGTTAGTTTTTTCCACAGACTTTAATATTGTTTCTTCGTCGAGGGGTCTAATTGAACGCAAATCGACTACCTCTGCATTAATGCCTTTCTCCTCACCTAATTGTTTTGCTGCCTCAAGAGCAACAATAACTGAACGACCATGAGCAATTAAGCTAACATCTGTTCCCTGTTTCTTAACTTCTGCGGAGCCAATTGGTACCGTGAACTCTTCGTCTGACAAATCCGAAGCAGCGGCAGGGTCTCCATAAAGTATTGTGTTTTCCATCACATAGACCGGATCATTGTCCCGGATCGCCGATTTCATTAGACCATACGCATCATGGGCTGTTGCCGGAGCAACAACTTTAAGGCCTGGCACGTTAGCAAATAAATTTTCAGGTGTATGGGAATGTGTTGCGCCAACACTCGTGCCGCCATTCGCAGGCCCTCTGACAACTATTGGACAATTTATTGAACCGCCGGACATGTATCGAACGCACGCGGCGTTGTTAATCATTTGGTCCAAAGCAACGTATGCAAAACTAAAAAACATTAGTTCCATCACGGGTCGAACTCCGAGCATTGAAGCTCCTATTCCCATTCCTATAAATCCAGCTTCTGATATGGGTGTATCAACTACTCTCTTATCCCCCCATTTTTTCCATAATCCCTCAGTGACTTTATAAGCACCGTTATATTCTGCCACTTCTTCACCAATAATGACGACCTTATCGTCATTGGCTAGCTCTTCATCGAGTGCCCTGTTAAGTGCTTGGCGGTATAATGTTAAAGCCATATTATTCGTTTCTTTAAGCTAATTTGTTATCCAGCAAAAGGGGTTTTAGTCATGAAAAAAATGTTTTCCCTGTTTTCCTGATTCTGTTTGATTATCGACCTCGTAATAAACATCATCCGTGATTTCTGAAAGATCAGGAAAATCACTTTCTTCAGCAAAGGTCACTGAATCCTTAGCTTCGCTCTTGGCCGCATTATCTAATTCTTTATAGCCGCTCTCATCAATGACGCTCTCCTCAAAAAGGCGTTTTTTCCAAACGCTAATCGGGTCATAATTTTCTTTGTAATAATCTATCTCCTCTGGGGATCGGTATTTTTTAGCATTAGCATCTGCTACTGAATGTCCCTGGTAACGGTAAGTATCAAATTCTAATATCGTGGGTTGTGACTCGTTGTGAGCTCTGTCCATCGCTTCTTTGGTTTTGGCCCTCACTTCATAGATGTCATTACCTTTAGCAACATCCCACTCTATTCCATATGCATCTCCTCTCTGCGCTAAACAATTATTAAATGCTGAGGAACGTTTTTGGCTAGTTCCCATTGAATATCCATTATTTTCTATAATGTAAATTACTGGTAATTCCCACAACTGAGCTAAGTTAAGAGATTCATGAAAAGATCCTTGATTAACGGCTCCATCTCCTAAGAAACATAGAGCGGCCCCTTTCTCTTCATTATATTTCAGCCCGTATGCTAATCCCAACCCGAGTGGAGTCTGCCCAGCTACAATGCCATGTCCGCCCCAATAATTTTTATCAGGAGCAAAAAAGTGCATCGATCCTCCCTTTCCCTTTGAGCAACCTGTTTTTTTTCCATAGAGCTCAGCCATACACTCATTCATAGACATTCCAACAGCTAGTGCGTGGCCGTGATCGCGATAGGCCGTGATCATGTGATCATTGTCACCACATAAAGATGCCGTGCCAACTGCGATTGATTCCTGACCAATGTACAGATGCAAAAATCCACCCATTTTACCTGCATTATAGTACTTTAAGGATGCTTCTTCAAAGCGCCTGATACGTACCATTTGGCGTAAAAATTCTATCTTCTCTGTATCAGAAAGTGACTTATTCACTTCTTGTTCGCTATATTTATGGGACTCAATTTGTTCTAGCATAGTTTGCAAAGAATCTAGGTGGTTTGAGAAAGGTGCGGCGCTTTCATTAATGTGTCAGATTTGGGGCTTAAGGCAAAGTAAAAGACGAATGCAAATATTGAATTGCTAACCAATGTCCGGATGCCAAATAGCCAAGCGGGGGGATATCCTGGGACGCCCGTTGTGTTTGCTTGAAACCACCCTGCTATATTTTTGGTATAGTGTGGATCCATGAAAAAGGATACTGAATTCAAAAGAAGATAAAACAGTAAGCTCGATGCGATGGTGCAGCCTAACAGAACATTAATTCTTCTATGTTTTCTTAGTAGATATCCACAAGTGAAAATGACAGCAAATAAAACTAAAAGAAAAAGTGAATAGTAATTTATGATTGGCTGCTCATATTTAAGATTGAGTATTATGTCACTTGTGATGAAGGTTCCAAAGGTGAGCATAAAGGCGATCCTCGTTGGGAACATCATTCCTCCACAGAGAGCCAGTGCTGCTAGTGGTGAAATGTTAGCAAATGCTTCTGCTGTTGGTTGGCCGAGATAGGCGGGCACTACTCGAACCACAACAAACATGACTAGAACCAAAAAGATTAATGAAATGCGCTTGAACATTCTTTGATAGAAAAGTATCTCATTTTTTGCTCCCCGCTAGAGCGGGTTGTAAAAATTGTAACCCTAAAATCTATTGTGGTGTTTCATTAATAAAATTGGTTGGTAATTATCATGTTGATACCTTTACAGTTTATGGTTCTTCCATTGTAAATCCCTAATAACCAATTACATACAACAAAATAAATATTTATTTCCCTTGTTTTTCATGCTAAAAAATCAATGCAGCTCTTTTTGTGTTCCACGTGGAACATTCTGTTTTAGGTGAATAATGGCTGAAAAGGCGTTGCTTTCGAACATCTTCGAATCAAAATTTAAACCATTCACTAATATTGATTTTGAGTAATTACATCCATCCCAAAAAATATCACGTTCTTGTTATTGGAGCAGGTCACGCTGGAGTCGAAGCAGCAATGGCCGCAGCTCGGATGGGTTGCCAGGTTGCAGTCATTACTCAGAATCTCGATACCATTGGGCAGATGTCATGTAACCCTGCTATTGGAGGATTGGGTAAGGGGCATATAGTTAGAGAAATTGATGCGCTTGGTGGATTAATGGGGCTGAACACTGATGCGACCGGTATTCAATTTAGAATGTTAAATGCATCTAAGGGGCCAAGTGTACGAGCCCCGAGAGCTCAATGTGATAAGAAAGCTTACCAGTTTAGAATAAAGTTTGAATTGGAGTGTCAAAATGGTTTGGATTTGCACCAGGGTAATGTAGCAAACCTCTTGATTAAAAATGATGAGGTTTACGGAATCCGTACTAATCTGGGCGTCGAATATCATACCGAATCGATTATCATTAGCTCTGGAACCTTTATGCGGGGTTTGATGCATGTTGGTAAAGAAAATCAAGCTGGTGGTAGGATGGGTGATGGTATTTCGACGATTTCAGATTCTTTGAAGGATTTGGGTATCGAAATCGAACGGTTCAAAACGGGGACCCCTTGCCGTTTAAATGGTAGATCTATTAATACTAATCTTTGTGAGAGGCAAGATGGCGATGAGCCCCCACCCAAATTTAGTTTCCTTGCGGACACAATTGTTAAAAATAACAAACCTTCATCAGGTTTAGATACTTTTACCCTAAATAATTGGTCTGATCCAATGTTCCACGTGGAACAACTGCCTTGTTGGATAACATATACAAATGGATCCACACATGATGTAATTCGATCCAATTTGGATCAATCTCCGATGCATAGTGGTGTTATTGAGGGAGTTGGTCCAAGATATTGTCCATCGATAGAAGATAAGGTAGTAAGATTTGCAGACCGCGAGCGCCATCAGGTCTTTTTGGAGCCAGAGGGGCGCCAAACAAATGAATATTACGTCAATGGTGTATCCACGTCTTTGCCTTATTCAATACAATATGAATTTATACGATCCATTAAAGGATTAGAGAATGCAGAAATTATACGTCCTGGGTATGCTGTAGAGTATGATTTCTGTCCACCGACACAACTTCAGCCAACACTAGAAACAAAGATTATCGGAGGCCTTTATTTTGCGGGTCAAATTAATGGAACCTCTGGTTATGAAGAAGCAGCAGCACAAGGTCTGGTTGCTGGTGCTAACGCGGCTCTTAAAAGCCAGAGCAAAGAGCCTCTAATATTACCAAGGTCAAAATCATATATTGGTGTAATGATTGATGATTTGGTAACCCGTGGTGTAACTGAGCCTTATAGAATGTTCACTAGCCGGGCAGAGTATAGACTTTTATTAAGACAGGATAATGCCGACCTTAGATTAACTGAGTGGTCCTCGGACTTTGGTTTGGTGGGGGGAGAAAGGCTAAAAAGAATAAAGAAGAAAAAAGAAGATTATACCGTTGCTTTGGATTTAGCTCATAAGAAGAACCTTGAAGGTTTAAGGATCAATGAGTGGTTTCGCAAGCCAGGGAATGGGTTAAGTAAATTGCCTGAAGATATACAATCATTGTTTAGTGAAGAAATTTGGCGATTGGTTGAGATAGAGTGCAAAAATGCTGGGTACATTGCACGACAAGAACAAATGATCGCTAGAACAGAAAACATGGAGAGTGTCTCTATACCTGATGAGCTCGATTATAATTTGATTAGTGGTTTGAAAAAAGAAGCTTCTGTTCGTCTCAATAAAATTAAACCTAAAACGTTAGGACAGGCCTCTCGTGTTAGTGGAATAACTCCGGCTGATATAGCGGTGTTGACTATTTGGATAAGCAAAAACAGAAGTGTAACTCGTTGATATTAAGTCATTTACGGTTTTTTATAACTTGGTTTATTTGCGAAATTAGCTCCGTTGAGGCTATTCTAACTCTATTATTTTCTGTGAATCTAAACCAGAATATCTCCGCTTTTTTATCGACTAACATTTTACCAATTCGTGCAGTGTCTTCACCCGTAAGCGGGTTTCCTCCCTCATCTAATAATCCAAGACTATCAATGAATAATCCGCTAGGATCTGAAACAAAAGAAAAGAATCCTTTGGTTTTATTTTTTGTTCTTTGAGAATCTTGAGCAGTCCCTTTGCAGATTGCTATGACCTTTATTCCCATTAGGTTAAGTTCTTCTATTTTGTTTTCTAGCTTCACGAGCTCAGCAACACAGTATGGTCACCAGTGACCCCTGTAAAAAATAAGTAGTGTTTGATCTGCTTGATTAAGTTGAGACCCTATATCAAATGGACGCCCCTGATTGTCCTGCAGTTGTTCTTTGTCAGACCAATTAATTTTCTGACCCAATTTGTAGCTTTTATCTAAAGCGGGATAATGAGTGAAATCTTCAACCCACCAAACAAGTAAAAGAGCCATGCACCAAGCTATCAGATTTAGCAAAAAGAGAGTTTTTCTATTTTTGCTAGCTTTGATTAATAGCCTGGCAAGAACAATCAATGAAGCAAGAATAACAACAGCTGCCCACACGGGTCGCTGCTCATAAATTTCAAACTGAGTAGCAAAAAGAAAATGGAGCAACCCAACTAATGGAATGAGAAATAAAGCAACGAGTCCTCTAGCTATTATCATAAGATGATATCAATATAGTGGAAAGAGGGGACCTTTTTAAATAGTTTTCACAACACTCTAAGATAAATAATTTAAAGGAATATAATTTCTTCTTCTTCTTCTAAGTGTTAATAACCTGTGAAAAATCTATTCCACATGTAAAAATAGGGTGTTCCACAGTACCGGATGACTATTCAAAAACAGTGAATAAGATACCAATAAGCGAGCTAAGCCTGTGAGCATTTTTCCATAACTAAATTTACAGACACAAGTTCCGGCTTATTAACAAAACCAATAATTTATTTTGGGAACACATATTAACAAGTTATTGAGAACTGTTTGTATCTATCCATAGAGATTTTACGAGTGCGTTTTGAGCAGCAGATCGTTCTGACTCTTTTTTGTTTTTTCCCTGACCAACACCAAGGACTCGACCATCCCACAAGACTTCAGTCTCGAATGAACAGTCGTGGTCGGGACCTTCCTGATTTAGAACTCGATAAGTGGGGGCAAATTGAGATATTTTTTGGAGGACCTCCTGTAATTCACCCTTTGGGTTTTTTTCAATAGGTTCGGCAACAATTTGAGCGAATTTTATCTTACAAGAATTCAATATAAACACCTTCACTGATTCAAAACCACTGTCTAAGTAGACCGCACCAGTTAGTGCCTCAAAAGCATCAGCTAAGACGCCCTGACGACTTCTACCTCCCGTTCGCTCTTCTCCCTTACCAAGCAAAACAAAAGTACCAAGATCAATCCCCAATGCATACTCCTCAAGTGCTTCGGTTGAAACCAAGCGGGACCTTAATTTGGTCAAATGACCCTCTGAAAAATCAGGAAACATAGTAAACAATTCATAGGTCAACACTAGTTGCAAAACAGCGTCACCAAGAAATTCTAAGCGTTGATTATCAGAACCACTATCCTGGTTTTCATACGCGAGGCTTGGGTGCGTTAAAGCTTCAGAGAGAAGTCTAGGGTTTTCAAAACTGTAACCGATTTGTTTCTCTATAGAGTCCATTTGCGCGAAAAAACATACTTTTGAAAACTAAAAACAACAGATTTAGAAATCAAATGGGGTGACCGACGGGACTTGAACCCGCGACAACCGGAACCACAAACCGGGGCTCTACCAACTGAGCTACGGCCACCATTTCAAATGATTTCTATAATTTCCGCGCAGTTGAGACGAAAAACACAAAAAGCGCAAACAGCTCACCAGCGCGAAAGGCTTTATGATACTACCAAAACATTCCACCTAGTCAATGAGATGCATTTAAAATCCCCAAATGAACCAATTTAATAATTCCACAACATCAGGGCGAAAGAACACGCACACGCAAAAACCCTAAATCCTTATCATTTATAGCATCCCTAGAGCGCAAAAGGATTCGTTCAGCACCAGCACCATCCGCCACTCTAGAAATTTCAATTGTGTTGTTTTTGTCCTGTGACCACGCGATTAAATCATTACTCATTTCAATGATAAACTCGATACCTGGCGCATCTTTTCTTTCCCGATATTCAAGGGCAAAGTACTGTCTTCCTTCTAGTTCGACTATATCCAATGAAGGAATTCCGCTTTGAGGGTTTTCACCAATAAGATCCATTCCAAAAGCATACGTAAGAAGATTATTGAGTAAATCGCCTCCCTTAACGTCTAATGGATTGGTTTCTCCCCTGGCTTCCATCCAAGATGCAAACGCTTCGTTGATTGTTTCAGCCTTTCCGGGTGATCCTCCAATTGCAGAACTTGATGTCCACAAAGAGCCATCACTTGTATTTCCCAGCAATGGATTGGATAATACAAGAGAATAACCATCTTCGTCAGGCTGAGTTGGCCAGGGGCCGTTGTTGTCATAGATAAAGCTCGTGACAAGATTTCCATCCCTATCCAAAAGTACAATTTCCTCGCCATTATTATTTAACTTACCACCAGACCAACTGCCTACTATTTGGGCATTAATCTGCTGACCATATTTACTTAAAAAAGATTCACGATCAGCCACAATTAGAAGATATTCACCAGCACCTATCGATCTTTCAGGAAAGATAAATTCATTCACGGGTTGACCTTGGGGGAGTGAAAAACCAGTCAGATCGACAGAATTTCCTCCCGCATTATAAAGTTCAATAAATTCATAATCAGAACCCTCTAATGGATTATACATTACTTCTGAAACAACTATGTCTCCACTAGAAGGTGAAGATTCATCAGGAGAAATGAGCATCATATAGTCAAAACTCACCTTCAATCCACGGGCGGCTTCTGAGCTTGTAAATATTCCACCATGCACTGATTCCCAATTCGTCTGAAGGTCGAGGCGATGAATAATTTCCCAAACTCCAGATTCGGGAGATCTTTCGAAAAAGAGACGATCCTCTTCGCGGCGTATTCTTATAACAACATCATCAGATGAAGAAAATGGAACGCTATGTACTGTTCCAGCGCTCCCAGAAGAGGTAATTTTGGTGACGGCTAAATGCCTTCCGTCTTTATAACCGAAAGCATAACGAGATCGCTTGGCAGATTCATCAACTTCGATTATTAAGCCCGCCATAAATTCATCAAATTGGAGATTCCATAGTTCAAGATCAGTTTGTAATACCCAATTGGAATGAGTGGGTAGATCACGTTTAAGCCAGGGGTGCGTGGTTCCATCGAGATTACCACCTTCCGTGACCGGTTGAGCTGTGATATCAAGCTCGGCAGCAAAGAGATAGTCAGAGCTTCTAGAATTACGGTTATGAAGATCCACGGCGAGTACATTTGTCCCATTTACTAATGATCCGGTACCATCGTAAATACCCACTTGCCGTGATTGTTTTTCATCTCTAGAAGCAGTATTACTGCTTGCTCCGGTTCCATGCTCGATCTGACCATTAGGCAACCGGACACGATCAATTTCAATGCCGTTGAGCCAAAATCTAGCTCCATCATCTATGACAGCGCGGAGATCAATTTCTGAACCGACCGGATCATCAGAGAATTCAAATTCTGTTCTAAAGTAATAACTTACTAGGTTCTCTGCCGAATTGTTTTGCAGTGGAGTATTGATCCCTGGCTCTGGTATCGTGCCGGAATCTTTACCAAACATACCCTTTCCTGTTTTCCAAGAGGAATCATCAAAGCCTACTTTAGCAAATTCGGACATATAATCGATGTTTTCATCACTATATTGCCAGGCATGATCTAACTGGATATAACTTTTTGAATCAGCAATGCCCGGAGGCAGCCCTAACGGATAGGACTTATCATCCGGCAATTGAATAACTAATTTCCCTAGTGCTTCACTGAGGGACCACCAGGCCCCGGGAGAGTAATTGTCTTTTTGTTCTATGTCATGTTCTTGGATCCATGGGGCAATCCAAACATCATTAAATGCTGAAAACCCCTTAGGCCCAAATACAGATATTTGCCTTGAGATTGTGGATTTTTTATCTTTCTGATCTGTTACGTCTAAAGATATTTCATATAGTCCAGGAGTCGCAAAACTGACAACGGCAGTCGGGCCATCTGATGTTAAAACGACATTCTCTGACGAAGCGCTCCATACAAATGAAAGGGCATCACCTTCTGGGTCGTAACTTTCACTGGCATCAAGGACCAACGTGCTGGCCAGCTCGACGTTTGCAGAACCAGGATTCAAATCAAGGACTATGTGCGGAGCTGCATTATTTGTTTTGTTTACCGTGACAGTATCTGTTTCTTCTCCAAACGCAGCCTTACCATCATCATCCAATGCGATGACACGGAAAGAGTTTGATCCGCTTCTTAAGGAAATTCCTTCAATTTTCCATGTTGTTTCATCGATCCAGCTGAATTGACCCTCGGGGTGGTTTTCTACGGCAACTTCCCAGACCCGATATCCAGCTTCTCCGGTAATTGTGATATTATCATTAGATGTATTGGCAATTGGGTCGACATCAAGTTTTCTGGTATGACCATTTGAAAGTTCACTCAAAATACGATTGCGCCTGCCGCTGTCCCAACCCGTATATTTATTCTGGTTTGGATTGTAGGTGGTGGAAACTGCCTGTTCACAGTCGAACCAGGCATCCACACGTGGTCCTTTGGCCTGAAATTTATCCAATATTTCTGTTAAATAGTATCGAAAAATACGCCTGTTATAAGGCTTACGAAGCCAAGCTGAGAATTCATTTCCTCCACTAAAGATCATTTCTCCAGTGTTTTGAAAAGCCAAGTCAGAGTCATGGAAGAAGAAATGAAATTTTCCATCTCCTGGGCCCCTGTAAAAGAAACTGTTCTTGGGGCGTCTTAATGTGAAAGAATCCCAGTCCCCGATGTAACCTCTCACGGCAGCCATCATGCATATTCTTCTCGCGTCAACGAGACGATTTATTTCCTCTTCAGTGTACCCGTTAGAATTCTTTACGGTTTTTAATAGATTGATTAAAGCTGTATAATCATAATCTGTTTCCCTCGAACGCTTCAGCCACTGACTGTGATATCTTCCTGGACCCGGCCAGTCATCACCAGCGTACCACCAGTACCGACTGGTTATTTGGTCTTTGCTGTAATTATCATCGAAGAAAAATATATCATCTTGTCGGTAAAGCTCTCCTTGCGGACCATCATCCCCAAAGTTTCTTTCCAGAAAATCATTACCGACTGGTTCAAAAAATTCTACTGAGTGTCTAGGATTTCCTCCGTTCTCAATCATTGAAGCAAATTCGTTTTCGTTCACTTCATGGCCCATAAGATAAAGCATGTATCTAGGAACTTTGTTATTAAATATATTAGCAGCACCCTCTGCTGCCGGGGTATTGTCCCAAGCAATTTTTGCCAGGCCGCGGAGACGTTTGTCTAAAGGCATTTTAAATTTACCTCGTTGTGTGAAATTTGATCTGCTTCCAGCATGCCAAGGGCTTCCGGAAGATCGGACCTCACAATTATAAAATATTTCTTTTTCATCAACGATGAGGGTCATCTTTTTATAATTGTTAGAAAGGTTTGGAAATTTCCATTCCCATGCTGCGCTGCTTCCGCTCGTCATTGAACGGCGATCATAATCTGAAATCACGACCCGATAACTTGTTACATCAGTCTTAATTTCAGAATTATCGACAACGTACATTGCTGGTATTTCAGGAGCACGGGAAGGAAGAGTGACTTCTTGTGCGCCATTTTTTGCAAGGACATAGAATTGCACGATCCTATTATCTACTCCCTGATCTAAAATTTGGGCTGACCATATTCCATCACCGGCACGAGAGTCTGCACCGGCACCGTTGTCATTCATAGTAAGAGATTTCCAGTCCCTGTCATTGGTTGCTGAGTCCTGACGATACATAAGTTTGACTGAATCTGCGGCTCCGGACACCTTAGCAGATACAGTGACAGGCTCCTTACTAGTGGGGACTGCTGGATTGTGTGATAAATAGCCTAAGGCGGGCGGCGCTGAAGAAAGTAATGATCCATTTGGTTTACCAGGACTGCCAAGATCATTAGGAATAGGTAACCTATAAGTAGAAACAAAACTGTCTTCAAATGTTTTGAAAATGACCCTGGGCTTTCCTTTAACCCAACGGGCCTTGAACTTAAGAGTCAGCTCATCATTGCGCGTTAATTCATTGACCTGAATTTCAGCTTTGTTTGCTCGATTGTCACCGTGCCCATCAGAAATCAGGTGAAATTCACCATTTTCAAAATAGCTGGCATGATGCGTTCCCTGTGGCAACCATCCAGTTTCACCTCGACCGTTCGTAGTACGCTTAGCAGCGTTTTGCATGATATCCTGACCCCCCCTGAGAAGCTCTATATCTTTCAGAATGACATGTGCGTCTCCGACAAGATGGACCCACAATTCTTTATCAAGACGCGGAACTGAAAGGTGGTGATAGATGCTCGTGAAGCTGTATTCCTCAAAACTTGTTTTCTGACTCTCATCACTATCTTTCCAAGAGCTAGGAAGATCATTATCAGCAAAGGGATGAATGAGTTCCATACTACTTCCATCGCCATTTGTCCATTGTGGCCAATCTCCACCAACTTTGTAGTTCACTTCATCAGCCAAATTTCCGTTACTGTCCTCGAGCCTCAGAAGTTCACCTTCATTAGCCAAGTTGTTTTCATAGTTTCCTATTACCGGAACATCGCCATAATTTGATTTGATCCAATCTTTGTTAGCAGCAACTACCAAATGAGCCCCAGCCCCAATGCTTGTGCCGGCCGGGAAAGTAAAACTAATTCCCTCAACAAATTCCCAGCCACTAAGATCAACGGCCTCATTGCCCCTATTATACAGCTCTATAAATTCACCGTTCCTTTCATCACTTGGAGGATCGGACATTATTTCGTTGATGATGATGCTCGTTTCCCTGACCGGCTCGTTAGCTGCATTTTTCGTATGACCAGGGCCCCGGAACCATTCCTTTCCAGGCGGATCACTTTGATAGCTTTCTACACCATCGCGAACACGGAAAGAGTCTGCTGCTAGCACAGTGCCCCCTGAGGTGATTAGATAGACCCGAATTTCATTTGTGTTTTCAGATGAAAAATTGACATCCCAGCTCTTTGGAGAATTGCCCGAAACAGAACCCGACAAAGGGACAGCATCTGAAAAATCAATTTTGGAAGTTAAAGACAAGCCTTCAACCGGAATAGCAGCATCACTATCAGCAGAAAGTTCAATCCAATCCACATTTCCCTCTGCATCAAAGTGGACCTCGTTGAGATCAAGCAAGCCCGCAAGATCACTACTGTCTATATTAGCGGCACCTGGGGTCGGATCAGTAAAAACAAACCAGTCAGATCCACCGGCTGGTTTTCTTCCAACAGAACGGCCATCAGCTCCGAGCGTAGCCTCGAACGCATCAAGTGTTGTAACGGCACCAGGAGAACTTAGATAAATTTTTGTTTTACCACCCACAGTGAATCCTGCCTCTTTAAAGCCAATGGTCGTGAAACCTGAGGCGGAAATAGTGGCATTAGCTCCTATAGTAAACTTTTTAAGATCATTGATATCATTACTAAGATGATATCCCTGCAAATTGATTTCTTTGTCAGAGGAATTATAAAATTCGATAAATCCATTACCAGCATCGCCGACCTTTACTTCATTAATAATGGCAGCACCCCCAGCACCTGAAACCCGAATGATTGGACCAAAGACAAGGTCCGAGCTGTTACGGCTATTATTATGAACCTCTACAGCTAGTGTATTAGTGCCATTTATCAGCATACCACTTATGTCAGATTCAATGATTCCTTGTTCGATCTTTGCCTCAAGTGATGAAGGCACTGAAGATGCATTGGTCTGATAGTTAATTTCTCCAGCCGGCATGCGATGGCGCCCGACTTCTTTCCCGTTCAAATAAATAACCAGTCCGTCATCAAGAATCGCATCCATTGAAAAGAAAGCAGAGGTTGTTCCGCCGGCCCATTCGAATTGTTTTCTCATATAATGAGTTGAAATGCGCTCTTTCCATTCGGTTTGAATCTTGGGTTCAGGCATCGCTGCTATCCGTGAAGCAGTTTCTCGACCAAAGATACCACCACCACTGGACCATGATGAATCGTCATATCCTGACTCCTTCCATCCGCTACCAAGATCATTGCCAGAATCATCATATTTCCATTCATCTCCAAGACTGACGATCGGAAAAGACGCTGCAAGATCCACTGATGGATTTGAAAAACGTTGCCCGTCCGAGCCTGCAGGGGCCACTCCTGGTGTGCCCCCCGGAGATGCACTCGCAGCCCAATTATCAAATTTTGAGCAACTAAGATACTTGTTGATTAAACGCAATGAATGACCAGCACCATCAGCAGCGACAGGCCACGTTCCCCGATCATTGTATCTGACACGGCAAACCATGACGCCATTTTTATCTCTCAGCTCTAGGGCTTCTCCTGCATTACTCAAAGAACCAGTGTAAGGACCAAATATTTTAACATCCCCAGGCACAGTATAATTTGCGCGGAATGTTTTCTCATCAACATTGGTGACTAATACGCGCTCAAAAGCGCACATAAATGTTTGTTGAGGAGATGATGCGGAGAAGTCAGGAAATTTATAATCGATACCATCCGAAAATTCCCAGCACGCAAAATCAACAGCGGAACCGGAATTATTAAATAGCTCTATATATTCAGGCTTATCATCTTTTGGAGAGTAATGAATCTCACTAAAAGTGACGCGTTCAGCGACTGAAGTAACCGCTAAAATTAAAGTAACGAGTAAAGTAACACCAAAATTGGTGAGCAAAGAAAAATGCATGGAAAATGGGGGGTATATTTTTGAGAGGAGGTATTGATGAGAAAATACCAGTAAAACAGGGTAAATACAAGCAATAGCCACAAGTTCGTGCTTATCGGGGCTGATAATCTATGAGTATGGCGGAGATCAGTAAAAATGAAGTTACGAATGACATCAAAGCAGCGCCCTAAAACAAATATTCAATTCCTTGCATGCATTGCCATTAAGTAACATTCTTTGGGCGATGTCAGGAGAATCAATGAATGTGGCCTTTAAAGAATGGTCTATCATATGCGATACGCTCGGTTGCGGAAAACAAAGTTTAATATTGCGTAAGGGGGGAATTCACGAGGGCAAGAAAGGCTTTCAATTTGAACACGAAAAATTTGCATTGTTTCCTACAAGATTTCACGAACAAGAAGAAAGAGTTCGTATTGATCCTGAAAGATCAGCCGCTCCAACAACTGAATATCAGATCGGAGAAATAGTACCAATTCAATATTGGGCAAGTATCGATTCGGTTTGGCATTTATCTCAATGGAAAAGCATAGAAGCACTGCACGAATACCACATTTGGGATGAGCAAATAATCTTAGATAGATATAATTGGGGGAAAGAAGGCGACGACCAGCCCTCAATTAGTGCAGCTCTTGTCAGAGTCTTTCGATTTGAAGAAATTTTGAAAATACCGTATGAAAAAAAATATGGGGGCTGTCGGTCGTGGGTGAATTTGCCGCTGTTTACAGAGGATCAGGAAATTGGAAGCGTCTCAGTATTAAATGAGTTTGAATTTGGTGAATTGAAACAAAAGATAGTAAATATCCTGAACAAAAACAACGAACAGAAAACTTAAAAGTCTTAAGAACAACTCCGATCAGAACTTTTTAACCAACGATCAATAAAGAATGGTCCGCAAGGAACAAACGCTGCAATAAAAGGAACCACTGCAGTTTGAATTTTCCACTGCAATTTTATTTTGGTTTCGAGCAATGCGAAACAAAACAAAATAAAAAGCATTCCATGAATCCAACCACACCATACCACGAAGGATGGTTTGCCAGCCATGTATTTCATCGGCATTGCAAATAGCAGAAGTATCAGAAAAGAGATACCTTCAATGTAGCCAATGAGCCGAAGTCGATTGATACTGGGCTTCATTTTCAATTAATAAGCTATTTTAGCGAATGATGCCTCTCTCGCTGGATTCTATGAATGCGATTAGGATATTCACAGGATGTTCACCGGCCAGCTCAGCAGAACTATTTTTCAGTTCTTGCAATGCATCTGAGACTGTCATTTTTCTCAAGAAAATAGTCTTATAAGCCTCTTTGAGAGATCGTATGTCTTCATCAGCAAATCCACGACGCTGCAAGCCAATAGCGTTAATGCTTCGAATTTCCGCAGGGTTACCATCAGCGATCATAAATGGGGGAACGTCCTGAACAATTTTTGAACAACCGCCCGTAATTGCATGAGAACCGATACGACAGAATTGGTGAACGGC
Source organism: uncultured Verrucomicrobiota bacterium (assembly GCA_902591645.1). Next base: position 31,015 of record CACJBM010000003.1, read on the forward strand.
AGTTAATCCACCAAGAATTGCATAGTCACCCATCTGGACATGGCCTGCAAGGGTTCCGTTATTGGAAAAAATAACATGGTCACCGACAACACAATCATGAGCGATGTGCGAATAAGCCAAAAAAGTCCCATGACTTCCGACTTGAGTTTTGCTACCGGGGTCCGTGCCCCTATTAACAGTAACAAATTCTCGGAAAGTATTTTGATTGCCAATTTCTAAGTGCGTTGGCTCACCTGAATATTTTAGGTCTTGGCTTTGGCCTCCGATCACAGAGTGAGCATGAAAGGTATTCTGATCACCTATAGTGGTAGACCCTTCAATAGAAATATGATCGTGAAGAACACAACCACGTCCGATTTTCACACCTTCTCTAATGACACAATATGGACCGATTTTGGTCTCATCACCAATTATCGCTCCCGGATCTATTATGGCAGTGGGATGAATGTCAACATTCGGCACCTCATAAGATCATCCATATAGGACCAAATCGCAAGCTGGTATCACAATGCATGCGTAGAAAGTAACAGACAAAAATTAGCTCGAAATCAAACTGAATTTGAGTTCCGCTTCGGAAACTAAAGCTTCATTGACAAAGCAACGGCACTTTGCCTGGGCAACACTACTTTTAATTTTTAAGGCCTCACCTTCAATAAAAAGAGTATCACCAGGCATTACCGGTTTACGGAATTTTACTTTATCGGCGCTCAAAAAATAACCTATCTTACCCTGATTTTCAGGTTTTCGGAGTAGCATGATGCTTGCGAGTTGTGCCATCGCTTCTAATTGTAATACTCCAGGCATTACGGGATGATTTGGAAAGTGACCCTGAAAGAATGGTTCATTTATTGTTACAGATTTGATTCCCGTGCACTTGTTATCGCCTTCAAATTTGATAATCCTATCCAGCAAGAGGAAAGGATAACGGTGAGGCAAAATTTTCATTACCTCATTAATGTCCAAGGCGCCCTCACCCGTAGGAATGTTAACTCGAGGCGTCATTGACATGACCGCACCAAATGCCTTTTTTAATTGGACAGCCATTTGGGTATTTGGCCCATGTCCTGGTTTTACGCAGAGTACATGTCCCATGATGCGCTTACCGGAGAGCATCAGATCCCCGATCACGTCGAGAATTTTATGTCTTGCGAATTCTTCTTCGAACCGGAGAGGCTCTTTACTCAGTATGGATTCGTCTCTTATAACAACAGCATTTTCTAGTGACCCACCTTTGATTAGTCCTTTTTCCAACAAAGGCTCAACATCTTCGTAAAATACAAATGTGCGGGCAGGAGCAATTTCTTTTTCATAAATTTCAGGAGTGATTTCAGTTGAGTAATACTGGGTCATCCTTCCTCCCTCACCAGCGTGCGTGCAGGACACACGGAAAGTCTTACTTGGTAGAATGGTAATGATGGAACCATTTTCATTTTCCATATGAATGGGTTCACGGATTTCGAACACGCTTGCCAACTGGTCCTGTTCTTCTGTCCCAGCTTCACGTATACAGTTAACGTATGGAGCCGATGAACCGTCGCCGATCGGGGGTTCATTGGCATCCATCTCAATGATTGCATTATCAATGCCCATTCCAGCCAATGCGCTTATCACATGTTCTACCGTATGGACTTTGACTGAGCCGACCGCTAAGGTCGTTGCCCGCTCAACTTGTTGTACGTTGTCAACGATCGCAGGGATGAAGGGCTTATCATCTAAATCGATACGACGGAACACAATGCCATGATTGGCAGGAGCCGGTTTCATGGTCAGTGTCACTTTTTCACCCGTGTGAAGCGAAGTGCCTTCGAGCGAAGCGCTTGAGGCAAGAGTGCGTTGGTATGGAATAGACATAGGATCTCTGATTTCAGCTAAGCAAGTATTTGGGTCTTGGGAAGGAAAAACCTGCCCAAGCACAGACTAATCGCTTTATTCTTAGGCAGATAATAATACCTGTAGAAATTTTCGTGCAAGTTACACGAAAAACTATGAAATTGCGTCCAATTTAGAGGAAATAGCCTCTTTATTAATGAGTCCAACTACCTCATCTTTAACTTCGCCGTCTTTGAAAAAAAGCATCATGGGTATCGATTTCACGTTATAAGTCACAGCGAGATCACGACAATCATCGATATTCACTTTTGTGATTTTACACGAATCACCTTTTTCTTCCGCTAATTCATCAAGGATTGGACCCAGCATTTTGCATGGTCCACACCACTCTGCCCAAAAATCCACGAGGACCGGGACGTCGCTTTGCGTGACCTCAGATTCGAAGTTTTCTTGGGTAATAGAAATAACTCCTGCCATTTTTCCTATAGATGAAAAAAAGCTTAGCCCGATTGGCGAGACAAGATTTCAAGAACAAGAACCAAAAGAGAAATAATTGTAAGAATGATTGCAGCTGGCATTGGTATAAAAATGTTTAAATACAATAAGGAGAAGTTAGACCTTAATTGTTCTGTTCACCCTTATAAGCATCATACTCTTTAGTGGGTAAACTTCTTTTATATTGGGCAGGAAACAGATTCGTAGGAGAAGCTATACGGTTCACATCTTCCTTAGTGAACTTGAAAGTTTTTGCTTCTTTGTTTTCCTTATTGTCTACCTGTGGATTGTACCGACGGTCATAATCATCGTGGGGAATTCCCCAAGATTTTGAATCCGGCATTTTTGGATCTTGTTGGGACAAGCTCGGAGAACTTGCAGCTTCTATCAGTAGCACGGCCAGAGCTAAGACAACGCAAGCCCACGCGAGTGGATTGAGGAAGCTCTCTTCACCATCATCATCCAAGCTAGCAGAAAGTTTACCAGTTGAAAGAGGTGCAGCTACACCGCCCGGTGTACTTGCAGCACCTGGTTGAGATGGTTGTAGTTTGACAGTCGCTTGAGGTGGAGAGGATTGTGTTGCTGGGCTTGAAGCTGCTGGTGCAGGACTCAATGGAACTGTTTTGGCTGCTGAAGGTTGAGCAGGAGCAGGAGCTAATGGTTGAGTTGCTTGTGCAGGAGCTGCAGGCTTAGGGGCCGCAGGCGCTGGCGGCGGCGGAGCTGCACCCTCGGATGCTTTAAGAGTCACTCGTGTGGTCTCTTTTTTTAAGGGAACAGAAGATGATTTATCTTCTGGTGCTGGGGTTTGAGGATTTTCTTCGCTCATGATTTAAAATTTTTTCTATATGGGGGATATATTAAGGGAAGAGTATTAATGCCTATTTCTGACCATAATGTCAATGGTTTTTGCCTATTTGAATAAATCAAAACCTTCTTAGAATACAAAAAAGTAACGTTGTTTTCTTTTTTTTAATATCAATGGTTAAGATTTCCTTAATAAATATTCGTTAAAGCTTTGTCGAAAGAGAAACTGAAATTAGCTAAAAAAATATAATTTTGTTCCATCAGAGCTTCTTTAACCCTGATAATAAGATGTCCATTTAATGGTTTGGAACCTTTCCTAAACCCACTAAACCAAGATAGGATAAGAAAAAACTGAAAGTCAGAGGAATGGATAACTGGGTAAATCCGACAACGTTAAATAAGCTTCTTTCATCATTTATCAGGATCCCCAGCGTCAATCCTGATGGTGATCCAGGAACGGGCTTAGAAAATACCGGAGAGCTTGAAATGGCCAAGGCAGTTGGCAATTTTCTGGAGACAATTGGCGCTGAAGTTTGGTACGATGAAGTCGAACCAGGCAGGCCAAACGTGATGGGCAGGTTCCCAGGCTTTGAAGGAAAGCCTCAGATATTACTTGGGCCGCACCTTGATACGGTTGGAGTCGGAGGCATGACTGTGGACCCTTTTGGTGGACAGCTGAGCGAAGGCAAAATTTATGGACGAGGAGCTTCGGACACAAAAGGGACTTTAGCGGCAATGCTTTGGGCATTGTCGGAAATAGGCGCTGAAAAGATTAGAGACCTGAACATTGGAGTTACATTTGCAGGATTCATGGGCGAGGAAACTGGTCAGCCCGGATCAAGGCACTTTGCGAAAAAATATGGTAGCGAATATGACTTTGCCTTAGTGGGTGAACCTACTGGAAATGATTTGGTCTACAGGCACAAGGGCACTCTATGGTTGCAAGTTACGTCAGTGGGTCAAGCAGCGCATGGATCAATGCCCGAGAAGGGTCATAGCGCTATAAGCAAAATGGTGGAACTGATAAAATTATTAGAAAGTGATTTTCGAGCGAACCTTTTAAGCAATCAATATTTTGATGAATTGCTCGGTCATCCCACAATCAACATTGGAGTCATTGCGGGAGGGACCCGCACAAACATTGTTTCAGAAAAGTGTACGATAGAAATTGATTTTCGGTTAACGCCCCAACTGGGAGGAGAAGATGCCTTAAAGTTGTTCAAAGAATTTCTTAAAAATCATGAGTATAATGAAATTAAAGTGGACATTAAGCTTCGATGCGAACCACTCAATACCTCAGCCGACAACCCATTTATTAAAGGATTATGCGATTTATCGAATGGACCTAAATTAGTTGGCGCTCCCTGGTTCTGTGATGCTGCCGTTTTATCTGCGGAAGGAGGAATTCCAGCCGTTGCAGCTGGCCCCGGTCACATTGAACAGGCACATACTGCTGACGAATGGATCAAAGAGACAGACCTAGCGGCGGGAGCGTTGTTCTATAAGGAATTTCTTGAACGCGCCAATTCGTGAACCTTAGAACTGAGGAGGCCGCTATTGACGCGGTTCCAATTGAAGAGTGCCCTAAAAATTGACGACGGGTTTGATTTTTCATGCTTTCTATCGTGTTAAATATCAAAAATTCCATAAAGCAAAGTTGCAAGAATTTGCAAATCTCAATCTCGAGACGAACGTATGGGCTAAAATTATGGCCAAACCTCAAAATGCCATCAGTCCGAGCCGACAGGAAGATTTTCCCGAGTGGTATCAACAAGTCGTAAGAGCAGCTGACCTTGCAGAGAATTCAGAAGTCCGTGGCTGTATGGTCATTAAGCCATGGGGATACGGTTTGTGGGAACAAATACAAATCCAGTTAGACGCAATGTTTAAGGCAACGGGTCACAAAAATGCATACTTTCCTCTTCTAATTCCTCTCTCTTATTTGGAAAAGGAGGCGGAACATGCGGAGGGCTTTGCTACGGAATGTGCTGTTGTAACGCATCATCGCCTCGAAGCTCAAAAGGATGAAAGTGGAAAGACCAAGATGGTGCCGACTGGTGAACTGGCAGAACCTTTTATTATTCGCCCAACATCAGAAACCATAATAGGGGCGGCCTTTGCCCGATGGATAGAGAGTTACAGGGACTTACCATTATTAATTAATCAGTGGGCTAATGTCATGCGATGGGAAATGCGACCGAGGTTGTTTTTAAGGACAGCCGAATTCTTATGGCAGGAAGGGCACACGGTTCACGAAACGTCTGATGAGGCTTGGGAAGAGACCGAAAAAATTCTGGACGTTTATGAGGATTTTGCACGTGAACATTTAGCCATACCTGTCATCACTGGTGAAAAAACAGAGAATGAAAGGTTCCCGGGCGCCGATCGGACCCTTTGTATTGAAGCTATGGTTCAAGACAAAAAAGCAATTCAGGCAGGAACCTCACATTTTCTTGGACAGAATTTTAGTAAAGCTTCAGACATTAGTTTTGCTGGCCGTGATGGAACAAAGCAATTTGGATGGACCACTAGCTGGGGCGTTAGTACGCGCTTAGTAGGGACTCTGATCATGGCGCACGGTGATGACGATGGGGTCATAATTCCTCCGATGGTTGCTCCGACTCAGGTTGTCATCTTGCCTGTAATTCCTAAGGAAGAAAACCGTGAAGCAGTCATTACTGCTGCCGAAAGTATGGCAAAATCACTCAGTTCATCCAGTTATGCAGGATTACCCATTCGGGTTGAGATTGACAAGAGAGACATGCAAGGCGGTGCGAAGAACTGGGAATGGATTAAAAAAGGTGCACCTATACGTGTTGAAATTGGTCCCCGAGACATTGAAAAAAGAACCGTAGCAGTGACTCGTCGTGATCGATCACCAAAAGATAAAGAATTTATACCTAACGAAGAATTTCTTCAGGGAGCAGCAAATGTACTCGAAGATATCCAGTCTTCACTCTTAGAGCGAGCGACCCGCTTCAAAGAAGATAACATGAAGAGAATAGACAGTATGGAGGAGTTCATAGAATTTTTTACCCCTTCGAATACTGAAAAACCGGAAATTCATGGGGGCTTCGCTTTATGTCATTGGGCAGGTTCAAATGAAGAGGAAGAAAAAATTGCAAAAGAATACAAAGTTACTATCCGTTGCATTCCTCATGGAGAACAATATGTTGAGGAGGGGGCTTGCATTCTGACGGGCCAACCGAGCTCGCGGAGAGTAGTCTTTTCAAAGGCCTATTAGATAATGTCCGATCCGAACATTGATCTTTATGTTAAGCCCGGTTGTCCTTGGTGCGTTGCTGTCATCGCCTGGCTCGACCAGAAAGGATATAGGTACCGCGAATATGATGTCATTGATGATGATGCGAAATTTGAAGAAATGGTTCGAATTACTGGGCAGAGTTTTGCTCCCAGTTTGCGTTTTCACATGGAAGGGATGGTAGATAAAATCCTTTCTGATTTTGGGGTAGAAGAGCTTGAAATTTTTCTACAAACATGTGGTCTAGAACCAGACTAATATTTTTGTTTTCTTTATTTAAATAACCTTCATATTAATTTCCAGTGAGAAACTATTCCCCAAAGTTTTTTCGTCAATCATTGACGGTTTATTTATTTTGTTTCGGTCTGCTGTGTTCTTTTTCCCAAGACAAAAATAAGACCGAACACGTAATCTTAATTAGTTGTGACGGATTAAGGCCAGATGCGGTTGAATTCCTAGGTGAAAAGTGGGCTCCTAATTTTTACCGAATAATAAAGGAAGGCGCGCACACCCATAACGCAAGGACTGACTTTAATTATACCGTCACTTTGCCAAACCATACATGTATGCTGACAGGACGTGGCGTTTTGGGTGAAGCGGGCCATGCCTGGATTGAGAATGGCACTCCCAAGATTGGTCAGCTACTTCATAGAAACAAAAAAGCTTACATTGCCAGTGCCTTTGACGTTGCTCATGACCATGGCTTAAAGACCGCTCTTTTTAGCAGCAAGGAAAAATTTGTTCTCTACGACTTAAGTTATAATGATCGGAGCGGTAGAGATGACACACATGGTGAGGATAATGGCAAAGACAAATTAGATCATTACCATTTTAATGAGAAAACCGAAGAGCTCATCAAATCCTTTACAGAATCTCTCGCCAAGACCCCTTATGGTTTTAGTATGTTGCATTTGCGTGACCCGGACACTGCTGGCCATGCTAATGGTTGGGACATTCAGCCAAAGTCTGTTTACATCTCTGCAGTTTCTAAGATGAATTGGATTATAGGAAAATTATTTGATTTCATTGACACTAATGAACAAATGAAAGGTAAAACTGCCTTGATAATCACGGCTGACCATGGTGGGAGATTGGAAACAAAGACACACACTAAGTCTGATGAAAAATTGAATTACACTATCCCATTTTACGTTTGGGGCCCTGATGTTTCTCCCGGCAATGAGCTGTACAAGATCAACCCTTCTAGCCGGAAGGGCCCCGAGGACAAGAACCCAAAGTATGAATCTGAGAGTCTGCAGCCAATTCGCAATGGTGACGCTGGTAATCTTGCCATGTCCTTGCTAGGCCTTCCTGCCATTGACGGTTCGACCATTAATGCAAAGCAGGACCTGAACGTTAAGACTTTGCAGAAGGCTGAGGAAAATTAGAATAGACTTTCCCCCTTAACAGAGCAAAAAACTATAGTTTCTTTGCGGCTAGTAAGTTCTTTTGTGAATGATAATGGCAATGATCAGATTCTATTGATATCGTTTTGCTGATTTTATTACCTTGGGCAAACCACGCAAAATAACCGAACCAGAGAAGGAGCTTCGCTTTACCCGCGCGCGTCAAGGGCTGACGTTCGTTGCTTTTGGTGGAATTTTTTTGTGTATTACATTTTGGATATGGTTTTCGAATACCACCCTTAATGGTCTGGCAATCAATGAAATTTCAACTCAACTTATAATTACCCTTGTATTGTTCAGTTTGAGTTTAATTTGTATTTGGGTTGCAGTGAATTGCGTCAGGCACGCGTTTATTATTCTTACGCCTCTGGGCATTGAATTATTTCCTTTCTGGTTTCCCAGTAAAAATCTTCAGGTCATCTATTGGACTGAAATTGATCATGCACTTGTTACTGAAGACATGAAAACTCTGGAAATACAATGTCAGGGGGGAGGCAAGGTGTTCGTTGCACTTGCTCCAATCACAGTGGACCGTTTGCCTTATCTTAAACGTGCGATTGAAGGACGCATGGATCAGGCCAAAGAATCAAAAGATAAAAAGGAAGGATCAGAGGATCCGCAGCAATAACACCACTCGTTTTGAATAGATGGAAATTTCAAAGAAAAAAACTGCGTATCCTGTAAGTTCTGAACTGAAGGCTTATCTTATCAAGCACAGCCGTCACTTAGATACTATACCTAAAATATACAATGACCTTCATCGGTTCAGTGAAGCGATTCCGTATGAATCTCCTGATGGATCCGAAACGAATTGGCAGACCTTAATGTATAAGCCTGATGAAATGGCTGAACTCAGACCAAAGCTCACTAAAATCTATGCTGATCTTAAAATGGGCGGTGATTCAAACAAGACCAAGCATTTGGATGTTGAAAGAATAGATTTTGGTGTTTTTGGCAATTCGCGCCCCTTCAGAATCCGTATCATTAACCGCTACAATGATAACTTTGATCACTATTATGTGAAGGTAGCAGACGCGTCTAGACTCTATGGTCTGGAGCTTGAGCATATTTTATCTCCGACTAGAATCAACTATCTTGTCAATGGTGGGACATTGATAGAAGAACACATTGCAGGTCTTCCCGGGAATGTATTTTTGCGAGACTGGTTACAGCGTGATGGACTTAACGAAGTCCGAGTAGCTAAAGAATTTGTGAAGTTCAACGAGCGTTGTTTTGTACGATTGCTCGGTGACATGAGGTCAGTCAATTATGTCGTTGATGTTACTCCCGACTTTGAAGAGGTACAGTACAGGGTAAGGCCCATTGATTTTGACCAACAATCATACGAAGGTCGCCGTAAAATATATCTGGCACAGTTTTTTGCTGATAATTATCCGATCGTTGAAATGGTCATGAATTTATTAAATCAAGCAACTATCGAACAGTACCAGAAAGAGGAAAGAACACTCATTTCCCGAAGATACAAAAGTGCCGAACTTCGGATAGGGTCTCTTCTTAGAATAATGGGGGAAGAAAAACTTTCGTCTCCGGAAAAGGTTGAACAGCTCCGATCAGAGTTAGCCGATCATTATAAATCCTCCGTATTTGATAAAGCATCCACGATGGGACAAATAGTGCATGCCCACATCGAGTTTCTTTTGGATTTAAATTGAATTATAGAAACGCCCTTTAGTTTAACCCTTCTTGGGAGTGGGACGGTGAGGCCATGCAGGACTTCCTGGAGGATCAGGCGCATGTGGGGTCTTGCCTAGTCCATAATCCTCCGACTGCATGTCCAATCCCTTGAACCAGTTCTTGTCTCTAATGAAACCATAAAAACTAGGAAAAAATGGATCCACATAATCGACATCGGCTTTCGCTGGTACTGTTAAACCTGTGAGATGGTATGTAGCATTGACGACAATACGACGGAGCCCCTCGCTCACAAAATCGCATGAAGCGCCAGCAGTTGTGCAGAATGAATTGCCCTTAGTCTTTCCATCAGGAGCAACGTATGGGTGGAGCCATGCGAGCGCTTGCATAGGATCGTTTTTTCCTCCCGAAATGTTTTCTGACTTTGGATCCAATGTTTTTGTAACGGCGCCTCGCAATAATATGGTATCTGCTTCGGTCAGGTTCCTTACGCCATAAACATCGGAAGGAGCAAAGACATCGGACACGCCATTGAGAACTGCATGGTCCTTGTTCTTTTTCTCAATGACTCCCCGAGCACCCTCTCTTTTATGTCCACCATGATGGCTGATCCATTGTTCACCGAGGACCTTTCGCCCGAATGCGCCGAACCCAATTGCACCATTTCCCGTTCCAAACTTATTGCCACCATTAAAAGCATGCGTTGCGGTTCTGAATCCAATGACTGGTTTTCCGGCATTAAGAAATTTGGTAATATGTGAAGCTTCTTCGGCGTTAGGCTGACGGAACCTTGTTCCAATTATCATTAGGTCCGCACTATCAAGAGCCTTGAGTCCACGAAGTCCTTTCTGGTTATTGGGATCAATATAATTATCAGTCCAAGAAAATATCACAGTGCAGTCAAATCCGTGCTTTTGAGAAAGAATTTTGCCAAGCATCGGACCAGATTCTTCGGAACGATATTCTTCGTCACCAGTCACAATAACGACGTGCTTTCCTTTGCCTGGGCCTGATTTTCCTTTGAGCACAAGAGTATCAGCGGCTGATAAAGTGGATATAGTAAAAAAAGCTGCAAGCGCAGCGGAGAGAGTTTTTCTGATCATGTTGTTAAAAGCTTTATTGTAATGATTCTGCATTATTGCAGTGTTGGTTCTTCAGAACAAAGATAAAACGCTCCAAAAGACCAGAATCAAACGTTCCTTTAGCAAAAAATTCTTTATTTACACTGCTATTTATTCGGGACTTTAACTCTAAGGACTTTATTTTTTCCGATATTTAAGGGTTAACTTGCTAGGAACAATTTTATCGTTTAAACCAAAACCATGAATTCAAACCTTAAACATCTTCGACAAATAGTAAGAACAGTACTTTTCCTGTTCCTTGCTGTTCCCTTTGCTGCAGCGCAGTTTTACGGTGATCCGCCGGATGACACACACCCTTGGGCCATCCATGATAATAACAGACCCCAGCCACCTAGGGTCGAACCTGGTAAGGTTCCAGGCGGAGCACCTTCTGATGCGGTAATTCTTTTCGATGGATCTGCAGAGTCGTTCAAAAAGAATTGGACCCATGAAAATTCAAAACGCAAAAAGGATTGGAAAGTTCAGGACGGTGCACTCATATCTGTGGGTGGTGCTGGAACAATTAAATCAAAGGCAGAATTTGCAGACTGCCAATTACACGTTGAATGGTCCGCACCAGCAAAGATTATTGGTAGCAGTCAGGGCCGCGGCAATAGTGGTGTATTTTTGATGGGTCAGACTGAGGTACAGGTCTTGGATAATTACAATAATCCAACTTACCCTGATGGGTTTGCGGGATCCATTTATGGAGTCATGCCTCCAATGGCTAATTCCTTGAATGCTCCAGGCAAGTGGCAGAGTTATGATATTATCTTTCGCCGACCCATACTTAAGGACGGTAAGGTCCTCGATGATGGATCCATGACGGTACTCATTAATGGGGTCGTTGTTCAGGATTCGACTCCTCTCGAAGGAGGAGGAGGCCACCGAGGACGATCACGCGCTAAGGTCTTCCCTTTGAAGGGACCTCTCAAATTACAGGATCATGGCAACCCCGTGAGGTTTCGCAATATTTGGTACCGTCAGTTGCGCAGCAGACCTATCGAAGGCGGAACGGACGGTAAACTTTCTCCCGATGCGACAAAGAAAAAGAGGGCCGAAATTGCTATTAAGATTCGCAAGGATGCCGCGACTAAAAAAGGAAAAGAGAAGCTCTTAAGATTAATGGAATCTCTGTACTATGAGAAAAACGCAGCAGCGCATGCTGAGGCCGAAGAACTTGGTGAACAATTTGTGAATGAGGTCGCAGAAAAATCTGACGGCCGTAAGGGTGACTTTATGCAGGTTAACAATGCACTAAAGTATCTGGTGAAGCACAAAATTTTGCCTGCCGACCATCCTGGTATTGGGGCCATGAAAGCCGTCATTGAGGAGAACGGTTGGAACAAATAAATTACAAATCTTTTTAACTAAAAGGGCCCGTCATCTTTATCAGATGACGGGCCCTTGTTTTTTAAGGATAATGATATAGTTACCTTAGCCGAGCTTCCAGTTTCCTCTGTAATTGACTGTTTTTAATAGCTTTTCGGCTTCAGGATCTCCAATGACCTCTTCTTTTTTCGGATCCCATTTGATTGCGCGACCGAGCTTGTCGGAAACGTATCCGATATGGCCCGGAGTAGCTGAACGGTGCCCGGTCTCAGCAGGACAGATGCATTCTTTCCTAGTCTTAACACCCGTAATAAAGTTTTGGTGATGTCCACCCTCAGATTTGTAAGCCTTCTTAGGTCCACGATCATTACTTTCCCTTATGAATTGCTTAAGATTATCTGAAGCATCAATTCTGCCACGGTCAACATAGATCCAACCATTTTCACCGTGCCACTCAGTGCCCATGTTTCGACCACCTGCCATCTTGTGTTTGTTAGAAAGAGTCACTGTGTACCCTCCAGCATATTCAGATACGACGTTATAATCTAGGGGTTGGTCATACATGCCCTTGCCATGGTAACGGAACCCTTTAGCTTCGACTTTGATTGGACCACTCTTGTCCATCTCAAGTCCCCAGTGAGCAATGTCATTGTGATGTCCGATCCAGTCCATTAACTGTCCGCCACCGTAGTCCAGGCACCAGCGCCAGTTCCAGTGAAGGCGTTTCGAATTGTATGGGAGTAATCTGCTTGGTCCACACCAGAGGTCATAGTCAAGATGATCCGGAATTGGTTGAGCGACTTTGCCTTCTTCATCGGTTCCACCACCTGTGGGAAGACCAACTTTGACTTCCTTGATTTTTCCAAGGACTCCATTCATGACGGCTTCGGCAGCGACCCGCATACGAGAACTTGAACGTTGCTGTGAACCTACCTGAAATATTGCTTTTTGTTTTGCCGCTTCTTTATAGACGGCCTGACCCTCAGCAAAGAGGTGAGTAATTGGTTTTTCACAATAGACATCTTTCTTATTTCTAAGTAGTTCAAGGCAAGCCAGTGCATGCCAGTGGTCCGGAGTACCCACAATGACCGCATCGAGTTCTTTCATTGCAGCAAGGTCGCGATAATCTGAAAATGTTTCACATCCTTTGTACTCGCCGCTCTCTGTCTGTTTTGCGTATTGCTTATTCACATGATCCTTGGCCCGGTTCATGTTATTCTTGTCGGGATCACAAACGGCGATGGCTTGAGTGCCAGCCTTATTCATTAGGTTCCGCAAGTTACCCGTGCCTTGACCGCCACAACCAATGAGGCCGAGGGTAATACGATTACTTGGAGCGTTTGCTCCCAGGACCGAGGAAGGTACTATAGTTGGTGCAGCCAATGCACTGGCCGCTGAGGTTTTAAGGAAATTTCTTCTCTTCATAAAATCCAGTCTCTCGAAAAGACTTTTCTATTCAAGAAAAAACGATGAATTTCCAATTAATTTGCGTGAAAATAGTGTTTTGGTAGGAAAAAGAACTCCCTAAAAATCACTTTTTTCTTATAGCTAAAGAATCCCAGATCGGCTGAGTCCATGCCTGTTCTTTTTGTCCATTAAAGGATGGACGAGGATGGTCTTTACTGGAGGTGACAGTGGCTCGAAAATACCACTCATTATCCTTGAGATTATATTGGACCTTATTTCCTTTAATGGTTGCTAGGGTTTCTCCGACAAGATCCGGTTTATTTTCATTTCCTTTGCGGGTTCCAATGATAGTTGTCACATATTCTGCATCTGTATCCGCTTCGATTTCAAATTCGAGAATTCCTTTTTTCTGGTCCCTCAAAAGATGTTTGAAATGTATACCGCTCGAGCCGTAAAAGTTTCCAGAGTCCATTGATCTTACGATAGAATCCTCTTCAAGAGATGAGGACTGAACCATGACCCAGCCCCTCCCAGGTTTGATATCTCCTCCATGATAGTAGTGCGAATCGTCAGAGGAAATTCCATAGAGCGGATCGGACTTCAGCGTTGCAAGGCGTATGGTATTTGCAATGTCCCATATCTTTTCATCCCCGGGCCTCTTTGCGTCTCCAAGATGATTGATTCCGGGATGACCATTGTATACTTCGAAGAATTTTTCTTCCAAGACATGAGCAAGATCCTCAGCAGTAATTGACCATCCAAAGTTTGGATGATTTAAGTGAGAAAGCATCGGTTTGTTGAGGCGATTTGATTGCTCCCTTACAGCAATGATATTGTTCCGCATTGTGTCACGGAGCGAAGTTCCTTTCTTTGGAACAATGAGTTCTTTCAGATTCATCCCGTTCGTATGGACTGGAGATCTACCAAAACTATTGGTGATTTCCTCCCCTTCGATAAAAATAAAATTTCCTTCCTGTTCAAATTTGGGACGGATTTCCTCTAGAGTCCTTAGTCGAACTTCTTGTTTTTTATCTTCTCCGCGCAATTCGACCCAGTCCTTACCAAAGGTACTTATATATTTTTTTAATGTTGGGACCCCGAGCGCCTTTCTTCTCTTTTCAATTGCACCCACATTCATCCATTTTTCACCTCTGCTAAGTACGTTATGATCTGATAGGACTAAGAAATGGTAATTATTATCTTTGTAAAATTTAGCAACCATTTCCGGAAAATCATTTCCATCACTCCATAATGAATGCGTGTGAGTATTGCCCTTGAACCAATGCATTTTTTCTTCAGCAGGACTGAAGTCAGCAGCTAAAAAGAGAAAAGAAATCAAGGCTAAGTACGGCAAAGCGGGAAAAGTCATCACCAAAACGCTAACAAATACATTCAAACAACACAACAGTGCTTTAAAGAAAGAGCATTAAATACTCTTGTCTGATGGGCCCGAACCGTGCATTTTCGTTCATAGAACAATTATTAAGATTATCCATGCATTATATATTTTTATCTGCTGCCATTTGTCTAATTTCGTTATCTCAACTTGCTAATGCTCAGAACGTCCCTCCGGAAGGGTTTAAGGCATTATTTAACGGTAAAGATCTTGAGGGTTGGTTTGGTCATGGAACCAAGGACCCTAGGACATTATGGAAAATGTCTCCCGAGGAACTCAAAGCGCATCAAGAAAATACCCTCAAGGATATTAATGCGCACTGGAGCGTCGAGGATGGGGAGCTGGTCAATGATGGGAAGGGTCTTTATTTGACTACCCTTAAGGATTATGGCGATTTTGAGCTGTTGCTTGAATATAAGACCGTTGCAAAAGCCGATAGCGGAATCTATTTACGTGGCGTGCCTCAGGTGCAGATTTGGGATCCTACAGAAAAAGCCAAATGGAAAATAGGGGCTGATAAGGGCTCAGGAGGACTATGGAACAACAGTAAAGGGGCCCCAGGGAAAGACCCTTCTAAGAAAATGGATAAGCCTTTCGGGCAGTGGAATAAGTTCCGGATTATCATGATAGGTGAGCGCGTTACCGTTTACCTGAACGGAGAAAAGGTGGTTAACAATGTCGTGATGGAAAACTATTTTGATCGTAAGATCCCTATTTTCGAGAAGGGGCCAATTCAGCTACAGACGCACGGTGGTGAGATTCGCTGGCGCAATGTATTTATCAAGGAAATTAAATCAGGAGGTGAAGAGGGATTCCAGACTCTCTTCAATGGTAAGGATCTTACGGGTTGGCATGGTGCAGTTAATAATTATGAGGTCGTTGACGGAGCCATCATGTGCAAGAAAGGCAAGGGAGGAACTCTTTATGCCAAAGAAGAATATAGTGACTTTGCATTTCGTTTTGAATTTCAACTGCCACCTGGCGGAAATAACGGGATCGCTGTTCGTTCACCTGGTAAGGGTGATCCTGCCTGGGAAGCTTACGAAATTCAAGTCCTCGATAATACTGCTAAGAAGTACGCCAACTTAAAGCCTTACCAATTTCATGGTTCTGTTTACGGTTTGGCTCCGGCAAAGCGCGGGGCTCTTCTTCCGATCGGAGAATGGAATAAACAGGAAATCATTTTCAAAGGAAGCCACATCAAAGTCATTCTTAATGGAAAGACCATATTGGATCAGGACATCAGCAAGATCGATCTGAGTAAGGTGAAGCGGGTCCCAAAGGGAGTAAAACGCAGTTCCGGGTTCATCGGTTTTGCTGGCCATAGCGATCCTGTTAAGTTTCGTAATGTTCGCATAAAAAGCCTATAAATTGACAAATAAAAAGCTTATCGGATCTTATATTTGAACTAAGTTCCGTTATGTCACTTTTCGCTTCACCTTGTCCGGGCCCTACTCGCCGGTCATTCCTTGAGCTTGGCGCTTATTCTTTGTGTGGTTTGGGTCTAGGTGATTTGGCAAAGGCTGCCAAAAGTAATGAGAAAGAGGACCCGGCTGTTATTTTTGTATGGTTGCCTGGAGGGCCTCCGCACATGGAAATGTATGACATGAAGCCCGATGCACCGGCCGAGTACCGTGGCATCTTTTCCCCGATTCGAACCAATAATCCGGACCTTCAGGTCAGTGAATTAATGCCGCTGCACGCAAAGTGTGCGGACCGTTATAATATTATTCGATCAGTTCATCACACCTTTTCAGATCATGGCGGAGGCCATAAGCGGTTCATGACTGCTAGGCGACCCAAGGAGCCAACCGGAACACTTAATGATTCCCCTGCAATGACTTCATTCATTGAAGCGGCACTGCGCGAAAAAGGAGCAGCCAATGGCGGGCTCCCAACGAACATTGGCTTAATTAAAAAGGGAAGGCATAAGATAGATACATTTGCGCTTGGAGCGGCTTGGATGGGAAATCACAACACGCCATTCATTGTTAACGGTGACCCGAACGAGAAGGACTTTAAGATTGAAAACCTTTCAATGAATGAAGCAATGGCGGATCGGTTACAGGACAGGGTCAGCTTACTCAAGGGAGTCGATAATTTGAGACGGGACATCGATGCGAACAAGGCTCTTGGATCAATGGATAATTTTAACAAGCAGGCAATGGATATGCTTTTTTCCAAAGCTTTTCGTAATGCCTTTGATCTTTCTCTTGAAAGTGATTCGATCCGAGACCGTTTCGGCCGCCATGCATGGGGGCAGAGAGCAATCTTAGCAAGGAGGCTCGTTGAGGCTGGGGCCCGTTTCGTCACTATAGTGATGGAGAACCCTTACGTTTCGGGTATAAAGATGCCCAAATATGGGACTTATAACTGGGATTCACATGCTGTTAACTGCCATCTATTTGATGAAGCCAAGATCAGGTTGCCTATATATGATAAGGTAATCACAGCAATGATTGAGGATCTTTATGATCGAGGCCTTGACCGCCGGGTCATGCTTGTAGTGACCGGTGAATTTGGAAGAACTCCCAAAATTGAAACCAATCCAGGGACGCACACTAAAGTGAAACAGCCTGGCCGAGGACACTGGCCAGGAGCAATGTCCATGCTGGTAAGTGGAGGAGGAATGCGAACCGGCCAAGTCATTGGTGCGACTAACGATAAGGGGGAGCATCCTATATCTAGGGCCATGACACCGAACGATGTTTGGGCGAGTATCCTTCTTCATATGGGCATTGATCAGGATCAGACCTTCTTGGATCATGGCGGCAGGCCTCAGCCCATATTACCATTCGGCTCTCCAATCAGGGAGCTTTTACCTTCATAGAGCACTAATTCTTTTAAGACCATTTACACAATGGCGCTTAAGAAGAACAGGTCCTAATCTTTGGGGTTTACATTTTTGGTCAGCAAGGCATGATCCCAACAAGATGAAAATTACCCCTCTTGCTTTTAGTTCAATACTACTTACGGCTTCATTATTATCAGCGGCACCAGTTGGCAAGTATCCTTCTCTGCCCAGTAAAGTTCTATCCAATTATAATCCGAAGAGTGCTTCAGAGAGGACATCTGAATCTTTTGCTAAGAGTGCCAATACCTTTTTATCATCATTGGATAAAAAATTAAGAGCGCAAGCAGCCTTACCTTTTGACAGCTCAGAAAAAGCAAAGTGGACTAATGTTCCACCGCGTGGCCCTCAAGGCGGCGTAAGGTTAGGTGACTTGAATGAATCACAAATAAAAGCGGCCCTTAATTTATTGAGTACAGTTTTAAGTGAACAAGGTTATAGCAAGGCCCGTAATATTCCCTTAGCTGATGATCGACTCCTTCGTAACGGTAAGCGCCGTCCAGGATTTGGCGCGGAAGACTACTGGTTAGCAATTTTTGGGAAGCCTTCTCCAAATAAGCCTTGGGGCTTACAATTTGATGGGCATCATATTGCAATTAATCTCGCATTCCATGGTAACCGTATGTCCATGTCGCCTACATTTATTGGCACTCAACCTCGTGAGTTTCAGCTTGGTAAGGATATGGTTGTTCCTATGTTAGATGAGGCCCCATTAGGTCTAAAGCTTTACAAGAGCCTTAACGATGCCCAAAAAAAGAGTGCCATTATTGGCAAGAAACGAGCAAATCTAATAGCTGCTGCGGGCAAAGATGGATTTGTTCCAGAATCTACCGGCGTTTCATGTAAGGATTTTAATAAGGCTCAGCGTGAGGCCCTGATGGAGGTTATCCGGGTCTATGTTGGTGATTTGCCCGAGCCTTATCACAAACAGCGTATAGAGGAACTAAGTTCTGAGATCGATAAAATGTCATTTTCTTGGTGGGGACCTTCTGTTGAAAAGGGAGATTTTTCCTATCGGATCCAGGGCCCTAGTATCATTATCGAATATGCGGGCCAAGACCTTGGAGGCGACCCTCATAATCATCTTCACTCGATGTATCGCGATCCCACAAACGAATATGGGGCCCGACTGGGCAAGTGACGGCTCAATAAAAAGATTTTAGGAGGTTCTCCTTAAGCCATGATATCTGTGACGATATTTCCGTAAACGTCGGTAAGTCGGTAATCCCTTCCATCATGTCTATACGTGAGCTTTTCATGATCTAGTCCGAGAAGATGAAGGATCGTGGCATGAAAATCATGTACATGTACCGGGTCCTTGTCCGGGCGGATACCATACTCATCGGTCGATCCGTGGACCGTTCCGGGCTTAATTCCGGCACCGGCCATCCATGAACTGAATGCCCAGTTATGATGTTCCCTGCCAAGAGCATCGGCTTTGTTGTTAAAAGGAGTCCTTCCAAATTCGGTAGTCCAAACAACTAATGTGTCTTGAAGCATTCCACGCGATTTAAGGTCTTTAAGCAGCCCCGCGATTGGTTGATCAACATTCTTAGCGAGTCTTTCATGGTCCATCATGTTACCGTGAGAGTCCCAATTTCCTGAAGAGCCAGTATCAATGAGCTCTACAAAACGAACGCCTCGCTCGACGAGTCGGCGAGCCGCAAGACACTGCCATCCAAAGCCTTCAGTCGATCCTCTATTGAGTCCATAAAGATTGTGAGTAGCGTTCGATTCCTTTGAAAAATCGAAAAGTTCAGGCACTTCCATTTGCATGCCAAATGCTGTTTCAAAACTTTTTATTCTGGCTTCTGCCTCAGCATCACCGGAACGGGCAATTAGATGACGTTCGTTTAATCTTTGAAGCGCGGCCAACTCAAGCTCTTGGCGTGATGGGGGAATTATGGAACGAATATTTTTGAAAGGGTCTTTACTGGGTCTAAGGAAAGTGCCTTGATGGGCACCAGGCAAAAAGTCGCTCGCATACACTTGTGTTCCGGCATAGGTCTGCTTCGGAGCAATGGTAATGAACGAGGGTAGATTTTGGTTTTCAGTGCCGAGTCCATAACTTACCCATGAACCGAGACTGGGCCTCGCGAAAGCAAAGGATCCGGTGTGCATTCCCAAAGTAGCGTTGTAGTGATTGGAATGGTCCGTGTGCATAGAACGAATGAGCGCTATATCATCAACGCATTGTGCCACGTGCGGGAACAATGTACTGACTTCTGTTCCGCATTGTCCGTGAGGAGAGAATTCCCATTGTGGTGCTTTCAGATATATTTTTTCATAACCCACACGGTTTTCTATTTCAGGATGATCGAGCTTGATTTCTTTGCCCACATCAGATTTTAGTTTTGGCTTAGGATCAAAGGTATCGATGTGGGAAACCCCACCAGTCATGAACAAAAAAATCACATTCTTTGCCTTCGCGGGGAAGTGAGGATTCTTTACGGACAAAGGATCAATACTGTTTGACACCGCATCCATATTACGTAATAGGGCAGGCATCATGCTGGACCCCGCGACGAAGGAACGGAGAAAAGATCGGCGATCTGATGGTTGGGAGATCATTTCTCAGTCTAGGTAAAGAAACTCGTTACTGGACATTAGAATTCTGGAATAGGATTTCCAGATTTCGGTGTCCTGCTTTTCGGGGTCATTTGAAACGGTAGGAGCCATTGCTCTAGCAAAGTCTTCAAAGTCCTCATGATCGGTTTGAATTGCTGATCTGGAAAAGAGTTGCTGACAAGCGTGCTCTAATCTCTGATCCGGACCGATCGCGCGGATATTCGATGCAAATTGTTCGGCACAGTTATGAAAGAATGGGTCATTCATAAAATAAAGGGCTTGGCTAGGAACCGTGGTCCGGGACCTGCTAGCAGTGCTGGCATTAGGGTCAGGACCATCAAATAGACTGAAAAAAGAAGAGATCTGGTTTCTCTTACGCATGAGATAAATGCTCCGTTTACTGCTGGCATATTCACCCGCGAAGGGGTTGTGTTGAGTGAAGTTCCATTTATCGCGTGGTGGAAAAGGATGCTCTTTGCCGGGTGACACATCTAACATACCTGAAAGATAAAGAATCGTATCACGAATCTCTTCAGCACAGAGCCTTCGCCTGTCAAAGCCAGAGTATTTTTTTGGTCCTGGCCCTGATCGGGCCGACTGTTGATAAGTGGCACTGCTCATTATCATGCGGTGCATTTGTTTAATACTCCAACCACTCTTAATAAATTCGAGTGCGAGATGATCCAGTAATTCTGGATGAGTTGGTGCAGCTCCATGTGTGCCAAAGTCATTCGGAGTTCCGACAATGCCTTGGCCGAAGTGCCAAGCCCATATCCGGTTCACCATTACCCGTGCAGTGAGAGGATTCTTTGGACTAACAATCAAATCAGCTAGATCCAGTCTGCCACTATGATCCTTATCCCCTAAAATCTCACCTCCCAGAACTGATAAAAAACGTCTTTTAACGACTGGCCCTAGATCTTTAGCATCACCCCTATTATGAATAGGGTAATCTTTAGGCGTACCTTCTGCTACTGCATACGCATAATCAGTTTTAGTTATCGGTTTAGTATTTTTGTGCTCCTCAATTTTAGCGATTCCGTGCTTATCTAGTGCCAATTTTTCATAAGAAGAATGAATTTTATGGTTCGCAAAGTGTTGAAGTTGCCAAATCACCCCATCCCCAAATGCGTGTCCGTCTGCAACTTTTAATTCTATTTCAATTTTACCTGTAACCGGGCTAATCCAAGTCACTGCAACTGGGCTTTGTGCACTGGGATGAACAAAAAAACTTCTAGCGGGTATTTCTGTCCAAACTTTTACTGGGTTCTTGCTCGTGTTTACGGCTACAGATGGAAGATTTCCAGGTGACCATTTTTTTAGTGTTGATTGGCCATCAATGGCTTCTGCCTTTTCGTTCAGCAGACGCGGTCCTTCAGGACCAATGTCTAGAAAGTACCATATACCCTTATTTGAATTGAGGGGATTAGCTTTAGTTAAAATGTCTATGAGATCTTGTGTTGACCACTCTAGATTTCCTGAATCGGTTTGGTGTTTAATTTTTAAATCTATTAAAGTGGTATCAGCCCCGTGATTTGCATTCGGAGCAATTGAGATCTGTATCGCTTCACCTTTTCTAACATTGATTTTTATCGGATCAGAAGAAAAATCTATGGACTTTCCAACAGGCAAATGCCCTTCTGAAAGCATCTTGTAACTCTCTGATGCAACTTTGATGAGTTCATTTTTTGGATTTTCTACAAGATCTCGTTCAAGTTTTTTGAGCTTTTCTTCCCATTCTTTGTTTTCCTCAATGACATTATTGGTTACGAGAGGCACGAGATCCCTTGGTTGTTGTTTAGGTTCGCACCCAGGAAAAGGAAGCCTTGAGCTAGCCATTACACCATACAAAGCATAATAATCTGCACTCGTTATGGGATCATGTTTATGATCATGACAGCGAGCACAAGCAATAGAAAGGCCAAGAAATGTTTTGCCAAGGTTATCAATAGCATCCTCATAGGTGAGATACATTCTCTTATCAATGTCGTGACCGAATCTTCTCGCGATCGCCAAATACCCAGTAGCAATAATACTATCTGCAAATTCTGCACCTTTCTTTCCAGTAGCAAGAATGTCTCCGGCAATTTGTTCTCGAACGAACTCATCGTAAGGCTTATTGGAATTGAAGGCGTCGATTACCCAGTTCCTGTATCGCCAGGCATCCTCAATTGGATGATCGCTATTCTCGCCGGCAGTGTCAGCGTAGCGCACCACGTCCAACCAGTGCCGGCCCCACTTTTCACCGTAGGCACTTGACCCCAAAAAAATCTCGATGATTTTGGAAAAAGCAACTTCATCATTGCTTGGATCATTAATGAATTCAGCAACAGTTTCCGGGTTTGGAGGAAGCCCAGTTAAATCATAACTGGCTCTGCGGATAAGTGAGCGCCTGTCCGCTCTTGGGCTTGGATTTAAAGATTCAGTAGTTAACTTTTTAATAATAAAATCATCAATGACATTACGTGACCAGTCATTCTTGGTATTTGCGGGGACAGTGATTTCATTAATAGGTTTAAGCGACCAAAGTTTTTTTTCGGCAAAGAGTTGACCCGGACCAAATAAAAATAGAGCGACCGCAATGCTCAAAAGCCCTAATATGTTGACTATCAATGTCACGGAGGGAAATATAATGTGTTAGGATTGAATAATCTAGGCTAATTTATAATCATCCAGATAAGAATTTCCAAGGAATGAAACTTCCTAATCACCCAACGATTTCTCGCAGAACCATGATCAAGGCAGGTTCTATAGGTGCATTGGGCTCAGGGCTAAGCGATGCGGGTCTCTTAAGAGCACTCGCGTCTTCTGAGAAAGGAGACGGAAAAGCAAAGTCTGTTATTTATATTTTCTTATCGGGCGGCCTTTCGCAGATTGATACTTTTGATATGAAGCCTGATGCTCCACTTGAAATCCGTGGTGAATTCTCTCCGATTAAGACCAAGACACCGGGCCTTCATATTTGTGAGCACTTACCTGAACTGGCTAAAAGGAGTGATCGTTGGGCTCTTTGCCGATCTGTGACTCACCGCTGGAATGAGCATTCTCAGGGCCATCACATCATGCTCACTGGTCGCTCTGAAACTCCTCAAGGATTTGATCCGAATAAGCCGAGGCCCGAAGACTATCCATCAATAGCAGCCATGGCGAACCGTTACCTAACAGGTTCTGGCGCGCTTCCACCGTCCATGGTCCTTCCGGAAAAAATTGTTCACCGGACTGGGAGAACCTTGCCAGGACAATTCTCGGGCCTCATGGGTGAGCGTTGGGAACCGTTCTTTTTAAATTGCTCTAAGTACAATGCAGCAAGCTATGGAGCATATCCTAATTATCTCTTTCATCATGCGAAAGGCAAAGTGGATGGATCAACCAAAAAATTTCTTGAGCCAGATTTATCATTACCCGAGGCAGTGGGACTTGATCGGTTACAGGATCGTTTAGGTATTTCACGGTACCTAGATTCACAGCAAAAGCATTTTGAAAATGAGGTCGAAGTAAGAGAGTTTGACCGATACACCAACATGGCCGTATCGCTCCTTGCAGATCCAAAGACAAAGTCTGCATTTGATGTGCATGGAGCTGATCCCAAGCTTCAGGACAATTATGGCAGAAACGCTTTTGGCTGGTCCTTACTCATGGCTAGGCAATTAGTAGAAGCGGGCGTTAAGTTAGTTCAGGTTAATCTTGGCAATAATGAAGCTTGGGACACGCACCAAGCAGGATTTCCTAGCCTAAAGAATTTTCTGCTTCCACCAACTGACCGTGCCGTTTCAGCGTTACTCGATGATTTACATGATCGCGGTATGTTAGAAGATACTCTCGTAGTGATGGCCAGTGAATTTGGCAGGACACCTAGGATCTTCAAGATACCAAAAGCAAAGCTCCCCGGTCGTGACCATTGGGGCGCTGTTCAGACCGTACTTTTTGCTGGGGGCGGCATCACTGGTGGAGCAGTAGTTGGGTCCAGTGATTCTAACGGAGGCCATCCTGCCACTGATCCGCACAGTCCTGAGGATTTTGCGGCGACGATTTATAGAGCACTTGGAATTCCACAGGATGCTCATTGGGAGGATTTGACCGGCAGACCACATCCGATCTATCACGGAAATCCTATAAACAAGATATTTTCTTAGCTTGTCCTTGCTCTCCTCAATTAGGCAAGTATACCAGATAGAACATTGCCGTGCACATTAGTGAGGCGCCTTTGAATCCCGTTGTGGTAATAACTGAGACGCTCATGATCTATGCCCAAAAGATGTAATACAGTCGCATGGAAATCATACCAGGGGACAGGATCAATGACAGATTTGTAGCCGATATCATCAGTGGCTCCGTAATTTATTCCTGATTTGAGGCCTCCTCCAGCAAGCCATACACTGAAACCGACCTGGTTATGATCCCGGCCCGTGCCGACCTTGTCAGATGCGGACTGAGTAAAAGGAGTCCTTCCAAATTCTGAAGTGAATAAAATGAGCGTCTCATCAAGCATTCCTCTTGCCCTAAGATCCTTAATCAGAGCCGCGACGGGCTGATCTATCCGCAGAGCCTCGCGTCCATGATTACGTTTCATGTCCTCATGACCGTCCCAGTTAATCCTTGGCGAGCCAAAAGAACCGCCTGAGAAGAGTTGAACGTGCCTTACTCCGCGTTCCAAGAGTCTCCTCGCAAGTAAGCAACTCCTTCCGAAGTCTCGTGTTTCTTTACCATTTAAACCATAACTTTCACGGGTCCTTTCCGTTTCGCCTTCGATGCTGGTAACTTCCGGAACAGCGAGCTGCATTTTTGCTGCGAGTTCATAACTCGCGATTCTTGCTGCGAGTGTATCATTTGTGCCCGTTTCCTTCATGTGGAGATCATTCATTTTTTTGAGAAGGTTTCGACTATTGGATTCAACCATAGGCTCAATCTTTTCGGCCGGGAAAAGGTTACTGATAGCGTTTCCATCACCACTAGTCCTGAACGGAACTCCCTGATGACGGGCAGGTAAGAATCCGTTGGTCCAGTTACTGGTTGATCCGGCCGGCATGCCTCGAGAGTCAGGAAGGACCACGTAAGTTGGTAAATCACTGGTCAAATTGCCAAGTCCATACGATACCCATGACCCCATCACCGGGAATCCATTTAGACGGAAACCGCTACTTTCCTGGAACGTGGCAGGTGTATGACTTGAGGATTCAGCAACCATTGAATTAATTACGGTCAGCTCATCAGCGATTGTCGATATATGGGGGAAAAGATCTGAGATCCACATTCCGCTCTGTCCCCGTTGCTTGAATTCCCAGTCATTGGACCTTAGCAGACCAACTCTACCAAAAAACACGTCGGGCTTTTCGTCTGCCTGCAAAGACTTACCATGCATTTCCTTGAGCTTGGGTTTGTAATCGAATGAATCAACCTGGCTAATACCGCCGCACAAGCATATATGAATGACCTGCTTATTATGGGGTATGTGGTGAGCCTTGAGTGCTTGAGAGGCGAATCCATCTTCCAGCATGAGCGATGAAATGGCTGCACCTCCTAGGCCATGCGTACTCCAGTTCAGAAAGTCTCGTCGCTTGATGTCGTTATTGATTTTCATCGACTAGTTCAGATAAATAAATTCATTGGAATTAAGAAGGACTCTGCAAAGTGCCGTAAGGCCGTTCTCTTTTACGAAGTCCTCGATGAGTTTTTTTTCCTTTTCCTTTGGCTCACGCATAAAGGCGAGCTCGAAGCCGCGTTTGACTTGAGCATTAATATCGTTTCCGGCTTCTGCTTTTAATCTGTCAGCAAATTTGCGTGACATACGAAGAACGAACGAAGTGTTCATCATGGACAAGGCGCCTAGAGGAGTCGTTGTAATACTTCTGACGGGAGCAGATGCTGATGGGTCAGGGCAGTCAAGTGGTGCGAGGAGTGGATGAACGTTACCTCTTGCCCAGGTCCTGTAGATGCTACGGCGATTAAATTCATCTCCTTCTGGATCGGTGGCATCATAGACCCAAGAACCTTTGTGATTGTACATTTTAAAGTCGCGATAACCCGGCCCACCCATTTTTTTATTTAGTTGCCCTGAAACGGTCAGTATCGAGTCACGAATGAGCTCAGCTTCTAACCTTGAGATCGATCTTTTCCAGAGCAATACGTTGTCCGAATCTTTTGCCAAGGCTTTAGGATTTTCTTGCGAGGATTGCCGATAAGTAGCGGAATTACATATTATTTTATGCATCGATTTTAGGCTCCATTTCTGTTCCTTAAGTTCAGCAGCTAACCAATCAAGAAGTTTCGGGTGAGAAGGGGTTCCGCCATTAAAACCCAGATCATTGGTTGTTTGAACGAGACCCTTCCCAAAGTGATAATGCCAGAGACGGTTGACTATGACTCTGGCAAAGAGAGGGTTGTCAGGGGCACTTATCCAGGTTGCTAATTTTTTACGCCGCTCGGCATCAGGAGCGTCCGCCTTTAGCCCGAAATTTGAAGATATTGATCCAGTAACAGATTGAACCCCGCCGGCTGAAACTTCATCCCCTAATTCGAAAGGGCTACCTCTAACTAGAAGATGTGTCACCGGAGCCTTTGATGGCCTTACTGCGTACACTTTCCTCTTTTTCATTTTACTTAACGCTTTATCAATCTGGGCAATTTCAGTTTTCCAGCTTTCCCTGACAATTTTTTGTTCTGGTCTGAGCCTAGCGACCAGCTCAGCTTCTGAGACAAAATTTCCACTAGATGAAAGTGCAATTTCTTCAGCCGTGAGCGCCTTATCATAGAGTTGGGCCCGATCAATTTTCCCACTTAACATTAAATTACTACCGGCTTTAGTTCCGTGGCGCATTCCAAATAGAACCTGATAATTTCCGGAGGAAAAATCCACTGATTCAGACTTATAGGTTTTTCCATACGGTTTTCCATTTCTGTAGGCGGTGATATGACCATCAGCTTTGTAAACGATGGCGATGTGGGTGAATTCATCCTTTGCCTTATTTTCCTCTTCGCCTCCGAAACTTTGTGTCCTTGAGTAACCTTCACTACCCGCCATCCAGTGTTTCGGATCGCGCTCTCCAAACACGATAGCGTCAAATGTCTTACCATCGTTACTTTGCATGCTCATAGCGGCTCCGCCTCGCTGATCAAGATTGTTTAATTTTACCCATGCTTCGAGAGTCTTTGCTTTCATGTTCCGATTAATGGGAACAGTCATCACGTATGCAGACTTCCCGTCCAGTTCAAGGGCACCGCCATTGATTCTGGCACCGCCCAATGCTTTTCCATGAATGTTTCCTATCTGGTCTTTTAGGTCCTTGTCAAAGGTCCATATTGCTATGGGTTGCGGTCCTCCATTATTTCTTTTGTCACCTTTGCTTTCCTTGAGAATCAGTTCACGGATTCTTTTGTCACCGGTCTCGAGCCTTTGTTGTAGAAGATCCTTTTTTTGTTTTAAAGTTTTCGGGTTTCCGGAAGCCGGAACATCGCGATCTCCTCTATGTACACCTCCCAGGGCAGATGCCATCTGGTAATATTCCTTTTGCGGGATCGGGTCAAACTTATGATCGTGACATCGTGCACAATGGACCGTGAGTCCGAGGAAAGTTTGGCTGACGGTCCCAACTAAGTCTTCCATTTCATCTTGTCGCATGATTTTTCTTTGCTTGTCTCCGGAAGGCTTGAGCCCATCGAATGCTCCGCACACAAGGAAGCCCGTGGCAATGATGGCTCCTGGATCATTAGGTTCAATGACGTCACCTGCAATTTGGAGTCGTGCGAACTTGTCATAAGGCATGTCCTGATTTAACGCATCAATGACCCAGTCCCTATAAGCCCAGGCATTGGGACGCAGTTGATCATATTCGAACCCATTACTTTCTCCATAACGGGCCACATCTAACCAGTGCCTTGCCCACCGTTCACCGTAATGTGGGCTAGCAAGGAGTTCGTCAATATCGGGGGTTGAATCTGAGGCTGGAGGAAGTCCGATAAGATCAAAATGTAGTCTGCGAGTCAGCGACCTGCGATTTGCTTCAGGAGCAGGGTCGAGTCCTGTCTCTTCAAGTTTTGCGAGAACAAAATTATCAATTGGGTTACGAACCCATTTCTTGTTTTTAACTGCAGGAACTTCTGGTCTTTTAATTTGCTGGAGGGACCACCAGTCTGAATCAGCGCTTTCTTGAGCTTCGATCCGTAAATTTAGGTTTGCTATTAACAATAAAATTAGCCAATGCCAGATCATCAGAGGATTGTTGTTCTTTAGATAGAATGAGTCGAACATCAAAGTTTAATCAGTAGCGGTAAATATCGGAATCAATTTTCTATTTTACAAGCCCATGGGCAAGGGAAATCATCTCACGGATAAGCTCCTACTTGTATTATTGATGCTTTTTGGACTAATATTCTCACACTAAATAAAACATACTTCATTATATGAACCGTCGATCCTTTCTTAAATGTTCTGCAATTCCCTTAACTTCTGTTCCGCTAATTACTTCCGGTGCGCAAGATTTAAATAAAAGTCCGAATTTTAAGGGTCGAATATATAAGGCACTGAAGGGTGGTAAAAAGAGGGGAGAATCAGTTGAAGCTTTTTTTATGCGACTCAAAGGACTTGGGTATGATGGTGTCGAAAGTGGTAATGCTGGGGAAGCAGAAGCTTACAGGGCAGCGGCTAAAAAGACCGGGATTCGTGTGCATGGACTCGTTAACGGTGGACATTGGTCTGTCCGATTAAGTGATCCGAGACCCGAAGTCCGTGAGAAGGGAAGGAAGAATCTCGAGAATGCTTTGATGAATTCTCATTTGCTTGGAGGGTCTTCTGTGTTGCTTGTGCCAGGAAGGGTAGGAGGCGCTAACGAAACCCATGAGCATGTTTGGGAACGCTCAATTGAGCAAGTCAGGGCCGTTATTCCTCTAGCTTCTAGGCTTGGAGTTAGAGTTTTGATCGAGACTGTTTGGAACGGTTTTTGTGAGAGTCCTGAAAAGTTTCGGGACTATATTGATGAATTCGATAGTCCCTGGGTCGGTGCATATTTTGACATCGGAAACATGCAAAAATTTGCGCCTGCTGAGGACTGGATTAGGACCCTAGGTAACCGCACCGTCAAGCTTGATGTGAAGGACTGGGGCAAGAAGAATGGATTCTGCAGGCTCGGCGAAGGTGACGTTGACTGGGACAAGGTCCGGGCCGCTTTACATGAGATAGGATTTGCTGGATGGGCTACCCGAGAAGGTAGCGACAAGTCATTAGAAGACACTAGTCAGCTCATTGATAATTTGTTGATTGGGATTAAATAATTAGTTCAACGAATCTAATCTGATACGTTCAACTTATATTTTCCATCAGGAAGGACCTTTGGAAATTTATACTTGGGTTCATTCAATAATTTAAACACGGCAGGATCTCCCTTTCTAACAAGTTCACGAGTTGGAAGCCGCCACTCGTGTTTAATTTCCCGTTGCCTATGAAGGGATTTTTGTGCACCAAGCATAGAAGTCATGGCCCAATAGATATATTCCGTGACCATGCAGCCGTACTCGCAACTCTCGTCATCATAAGTGAACCAGGCTCCTTCCGGATACGATTCTGGCACGTCAACGAAGTGTCCTTTACGGGCTAAATCCAAACACTTTGCAATCTGTGTTCCTGAGCGGGGCCCAAAAATTCTTGGATAAGCATTCCCGTATCCATGGTGAGTTATCAGGTGGAACACTTCTTCGAGAGTAGCATCGAATCTACCATTTCCGGGATTGGTTTCTTCAACAAACTGTGAAATTCCATAGTGAAAACCTTCCTTGAAATGTTTTCCCCTGCCGTGCACTCTTTCCAGTTCGCGCTCGTTTGCGAAGATTTCAAGGTAGGCGTCCCTAGAAATCAAAGCATCAACGACTTGCAGATTGTCCGGTTTTCCATTCTCATCATTGTCTAGATATTCTGCAAGCACTGAAGCGGCATGGAGTATCTTTGAGTCGGGAGTCCGTTTGGTGGCAAAGACGTGGACTCCGAATACATTGATGTATTTTGAAAACGCAGGGGCAAAGGCCATCAGTTTTCCTTTTGGGATCGGTGAAACTTCTAGCTTTGGAGCCTGAGCCTTGGTTTGAGAGAGGGGAAAGATTAACCCTGCTAATGATAGAATTAAATATTTCATGATTCGATAGCCATGACCTTGGAAGAGATATTACTTGTTCAAGAATATCTTACTTTCTACTACAAGCTTCACTAGGTCGCGTAGTCGATTTTCTTTTTGACCTAATTTTTTCATGATGAGGTCAACTTCTCCACGGTCGGCCACTTCGAGTTGACGCCCTGTTGCATAAGTGAGCATTTTGTTGGTTAGACAACGGGCTACGAGCTCCTTGCGTTCAATCAGCATTTTCTTGAATTCAATGATATCGGCAATTTCTCTACCATTGGCCATAATGGCTGAGGTGTCGATCGGATCCCTGGCCCGTTTGTACTTGTCGCGCCAACGGCCGACGACATCGAAGTTTTCGAACGCAAATCCCATAGGGTCGATCTTAATGTGACAGCTGTAGCAAGCTTCATTTTTTCGATGCAATTTTAATAGTTCCCTTACGCTAGTCGCTTCTCGAGTATTAGTTGGCAACGGTTCTACATCGGGAGGAGGGGGAGAGGGTGGAGTACCTAACACATTTTCCAGTACCCAGACTCCACGAATGACTGGCGAGGTTTCGACTCCGTTGGCTGTTGCAGTCATGATCCCAGGCTGAGTGAAAATGCCGCCACGCTTTGGATCATTTAATGATACTTTACGTAAGCGTTCGCCTCGTATTCCTTCTCTTCTGTAAATCCATTTTGCAAGGGTCTGATTCATGTATGTGTAGTCAGAGTCGATGAACTCTTCGATTTTACCATTAGCCTTAAGGATTTCCTCGAAATACATCGTGACTTGCCTTGCCAGCATAGGTTCAACTTTTAGGTTCTTATAAAATTGGAAGTCTCCGCCTGATGGGGGCATGTCGCCGAGTTTGTCGAGCCGAAGCCATGATGAAGGGAAATGACGAATGAAGGCTTGGGCCTTATTATCTTTGAGCATGCGATCGACTTGTTGCCTGCGTATGGCTGGATCGCTTAGCTTGCCGTCACGGGCCAGCGTAAATAGGATTTCATCCGGCATCGAAGACCACAAAAAGTAACTCATCCGATTTGCAATGCCAAACTCATCGAGACGACCTGGTTTTTCTCCAAGATAAAGAAAATGTGGAGAACAAAGCATCGCCGCATAACCGTCTTGCATCGCTCGTATTAGCAACGGAATTTCATCAGTTTTCTTTTGGTTTTTGGAATTGTCATGCAGCCCTTCGACTGACAGTTTGGAGTGAGCCATGCCCGGGCCGCCCCATCCTGCACGGAAGCTATTGGGCTGGCCATAGCCAAAGTATTCGACCCGGATAGGGTGTTCACCGGGTTCAAGTTTGATTTTACCTTTCTTTAGTTGTGCTCCATGTAATCCATCATGTTCAATGGCTTTTTTCCCGTTGATCAGGATCCGCGCACCATCATCAGAAGCAATTTCAAAGATATAGTCTCCAGCCTTTGGCACATTTAGCTTACCCATGAAAACCATCCCGAATTGCTCCTTCATCTTAGAAACCTTCAAGTCCATTAGACCATTCGGGAGTGTGCCTTCTGCGACGGGCTTCAGAGTGTTAAAATCAGGCAGCTTTTCCCACAGCCCTTTATATACTCTATATTTTAGATCTTTAATTCCACCCGGTAACGTGACGACAGGTTCGACTTGCTGCTGTAGAACCATTTGCACGTAGGGTTCGACCGTTTCCTGACTCACTGGTTGACGAAATGCTCGTGATGCAAAATTGGTCATGAGCTTACGTATCTCATCCTCTTTGCCTGATCCACTTCCATAAAGGGCAGTATGACTTTTGGGTGGCCAGGTATCTATTATAGGTTCTAGAGTAAGGCTATGGATACGAATGTGTGGGCCCTGATATTCATTTTTAAATAGTTTTTTAGCCATTTTTATGGGCCATTTATCGTGTGCTTCTTTGTTGATCTTCTTGTCAGGGCGTGGACTGAATTCACTTGGCATTGTTTTCTCCACAATTACCTCTGCGCGGAACCCTCGATCCCATGGTCCGTTTTCCCATCCGATCCAAGGTGTCCATGTCTTGTCCATCCAGACCTCTTGAGTGAATGTGTGCTTTTTACCGTCGCCTGGAACTGACCAAAGATTGACAGGGGTAGATGTTGGTCCGGCAATGCCACCATTCTTGGTATCGGCAATGTTCAGGCAAAGCTGATAAGGGTCCTTTTCATCGAGCTTGAACAATTCGCCCCAGGGGTGAGCCTGATTGTGAGCAGAAGCCTCAATGATAATTCGGTACCGAGTGGCAACACCGACTCCACCCCTGACTTCCGTTGGAGCGAGCCGCCCAAACCGTTCATAGCCAGTGGCCATCATGTCATAGTTAGGATTTAATGTGCGAGATACTGATTCAATTATATGCCCTCCTTTGTCCTTAATTAAATGTCCTGCGAATTTGCGCGTCTCAATTTTAGGTTTGGCTTCAAGGCGAGTGGCTTGTGTTAACACTTCTTCTACAGCACCGAGGACTAGTTTCAGATAAAAATCAGACATGACCAGCTTGTCTCCAATATTAAAGAAGCCATCCTCTTCTTCGTCCTCTGGGAAGAAACGCAATGGATCATTCCCAGTACGCTCTACACTTCCGTTACCATTATTATCCACTAGCCTGGACCCTGAAGCCCCGGGACGGTATTCTGCTCCGTTAAGATAAAGAAGGTCTCGAAATGTGTTGCGCAATTCCTGCCGGTTCAACCGACGGAGAACGGTTTGACCGCCAGTGCTGCGAGCCTTTTGATAGGCTAATTTAAGAGACTTGCTCAAGGTTTCGACTATGGGTTTAACCTCGGCACGAGAAGGTTGCGGCTGTTTTTTGGGTGGCATTTCCCCGAGATTCAACTGGTCAAGGACACCCTGCCAGATTTCTAGGTTCTCATGCTTTGTAAGGTCCTTACCTAGCGTGTCGAGGCGAATATCACCTTTCTGTTTTTCTGCTCCATGACATTCAAAGCAATGCTGACTTAAAAAAGGAACTAGACCCTTTAGTGATTCGTCTGCCCTAGCTTGCAAACAAAGGGTAAGGGAGATGATGGGCAATATGCGCTTTAATGAAAGAATCATGATAAGCAATTTTGCCGTTCTTTCTGCGTCCTTAGCAGTGTTCAATTCTTTTGCTATATCAAGACCATTCGAGACCATTCAGTGGACCAGTACTTGAGCCGAAACGGTCTATTTCTAGGCCGCTTTGTTGAAGTATGGAAAGTAATAAATTCGCAGCAGGTATACGTTCCGGATCTGGCATTGGGTAGACCTTATGTTCTCCATGCTTGAAGCTACCACCGGCCAAGACGAGAGGAAGATTTTTTGTCTGGTGAGTTCCAGCTGCCATACCGCATCCATAAAGGATTGAAGTGTTATCAAATAGGGTGCCTCCATTAATAGGGTCCTCCTGTTTCTTTAAGAGGTCGATCAGGTAGGCCATCATGGAAATTTGGAATCCCTCGATTTTTTTTAATGCTGCTACTGGTTCGTCCCGTTCTCCATGATGCGAGAAACCATGATAACCTCCGTTGAGCCCAAAGTCGCCGTTGGCAAATCCACTAGAGCAGGTAATTGCCCGGGTCGAGTCGGTCTGAAGGGCCAGGGCAATGATTTCAATCATGGCTTTGAGTTGTTCCTCTGTTCCATTTCCGGGCTTAGGTTCAGCCACATCTGTCTTTGGCTTTGGCTTATTTAGCCAAGGTTCTTGCTGAGAGATTTTTTTCTCAAGGCTACGCACTGAGCCAAGATATTCTTCGAGCTTTTCCTGATCCTGCTTGCCGAGTTCTTTATTCAAGGACTTGGCTTGTCCCATGACGACGTCGAGAATGCTATTGTGCCGCTTGAATCGATCTGCTTGTGAAATTTTCTTTTCGGCACTGTCTTCAAAAAACATAGCACGGTAAGCTTGTTGCATACTGACATTGGGTACCTGAACGCCTGTGCGGGTAAAGCTTAGAAGGTTACGTTCCCTGACTCCGAGCGTCATTGAGGAGAACCGTGTGGCAGCTCCATGATATTCGGCAAGTTTCTGGTCCAGGCTGATATTTCCTTCTTCATAATTATGAGCCAGTACTGGACGTACCCCACTAAGGAAGACAGGCACTCCCTGGTGGCCACCCGTAAAGCCATGATCTAGGTTTGAAAAGGTTGTAAAGTCTTTGCGGTGTTTTTCTAGAGGTTTTAGTGTTTCAGGAATGTCATAGTTTTTTCCAGCCTGCTTGGGATCCGGAAAGAAAGCTTTCTGGTAGACTCCATAATTGTTAGAAAGACATACGAATCTTTTTACCGGTTTTTTATTAACCGCTCCTTTTGCTTTCGGCATCAGAGATTCCATCATCGGCAATGCGATTGCAACTCCTGCACCCTTTAAAAAACGTCGTCTTTCCATTTTCATCGTATTTCAAAATTAATAGAAACTACTATTCAAATATACCCACAATGAGGTTTCTTGCCAATTCTGTATTTTTTCTTAAAAACCTAAATTTGAACGACTTTATAACAGATTAATTTTTTTCTTTGATAGAAAATTTCTCGTATCCGTTATCTTGAGCTATGTCGTAAGGAGCTTTTTTGAAAGGCCTGAAATGAAAATGGCAACTGCACTAATTGCCATTGAATACAAAAACAATCCAGAAAAGAGGACCAACAGTGCGAGAGGAATGTTCCCCAGAGTCCACCATCCGATTGGTGTTATAGATTTGCAAATTTGAAGCCATGGATCCATCAGTTGTTCCATAAAGAACATGGCTACTTCATTGAACAAAACCATGGCAAGACTTGAAAATAAAAAGACAAACCCTGTGACGAGGATCCATGTTTTTATTAAACGTCGGTGCATTTATACTTTGTACCACAAAGTATAAATTCGATCAAATCTTTTGATTACTTTTGTGATAGAGCAGGAGTATATCTGAGCAATATTTTATTAGCTCCTTGGACTTTGGACTCGAAGAGCAATCTTGATGCTAGGTTCAGCTGTGCCGTAATTTGCTTATTGCTCTCGAAATGTTTCCGAAGTTGATACAAATGGACTGGTAATCTTAGATCACTCGCGCCATAGGAAAATTTTTTATCGTTTAAGAATTTGCTCTGAATGCTCTCTAGGTATCGGTAGGCAAATTCCTTAGTTGGCTCAATCATCGTTCCTTCACCGTAATCATTCCAGGTGGCGACTTGAATTAATTTAGAATTACTTTGCAATGCCATTTCGAGGGTCTGATTGAAAGTCTTTCCTTTCTGGGAACCAAGGTAACCATAACTTTTGTGTAAGTTTGCTTGCTGGTAGATATCATGAAACTGAGGAAACACAGATGCGATAGTCGATCCATTTTGTTCACCTCTTGCATATAGGTCTCGAAGATATTGCTGCCATATTTTTGGGCTTATATTTTTACCACCATGTACCGGTGGCCAGCCGAATTCGCCTGCGTCATTGATTTGATCTTTTAAATGAGGGAGCGTGTATAGTTGTGGTATATTTGAGAGCCCGCTGATGATATGAGCCCACTGATGCTTTTTGAAGTGTTGTGGTCCAAATATGAGCAGGATCGGTTTTTCTTTGATTCGCATATATGCTGGATCAGCAAAAAAGTTTTGCTCAAGCCACTGGAATTCTTTTTTAGCGTAAGCTAATTCCTGAGCTTTTTTAATTTTGCTCCCATTGATCATATGTTTGACGGACTGGTCTTCATAACAAATGGCGAAATTTAGTCCGGCTTTTTTAATGTATTTAATTAAGCTCAGTGAATTGCGATGAATGGTCGCGTAGTCTCGGAAATTCTCAGTACCATACCAGTCAATAATGACTCCATTGATACCGGCAAACTTCATCAGGAGGACCTGGCACTCTAATAAGTCCGGGTCATTGGAGTCATAGGCTCCGATCAATGGTCTGTAATGCGAGGCGAGTTCGCGCTTACCTTTGGCTCCCAGATTGTCGGGCTTGAAATGGCCCATGGTCCAATGCCACCCCCATTGGCCACTAACAGATTTGGAAGCATACCATGGCATATAATGAACCATTATGGGCTTGGATGAAACTGCTTTATCCACTGCCAAAAGCGGCAAATTGAAGCAAAACAAAAATGTTAATAAATATCGCATTTATCCCCCGAGTATCTTTCAACTCATTCGTTTGCTGGCAAACGCATTTCCCGGTCCTCTTGCCGCCCTACACCTTTTAGTAATAACTGGTCCTTATGAACTTCAATTATTGAGTAGGCGTTTTCAGTAGTGTTGACCATGCCCTTTAGGGTTAGGTAATGGATCTTGTCTTTGGTTCCGTAGTTACCTTCATGGTTGTGTCCATTTATATAGGCCACAACACAGGAATAATTACTCAATAATTCTGTGAGTACATCCGCGTTCCAGAGGTTATGAACGTTTGCTGGGTGGATGGGAAAATGGCAAAATAGAATTACTTTTTCATCGTTTTTTGTGGCTTCTTCGAGTTTGTCTTTTATCCATTTTAGCTGTTCTTTTCCAACGGCTCCATTCCAGTTCGGAGTACCAGCTTTGAGGCTACGGTGGAAGGCAGCAGCGGCCTTTGTTCGCGGATCGTTCTTAGGATAGGCGTGGAGGCTCACATCATTGCCGTCCAGCGCCAGGAAGCGCCATCCCTTGTGAGTAAAATCATAATAGCGGTCCTTAAGCCCGAGTTGAGCTGGCACTAGTGCTTTCTTATCATCAGTTACGGAAAAATCATGATTTCCCAATACATGATAGTGAGGCGCCTTAAGACGGTTGTAGATGGGTGTGACTGTGGCGAAGCTCTTGAAGTCTCGATCAATGAAATCACCAAGATGAATCACGAAAGCCAAGTCCAGCTTGTTGTAGTGCTCGACACAATCACGAAGTTTTTGAGGTGAAAGGCTATATTTCCTAACGCCGCTTGTTTGGTTGCAGTATTGGCAGTCCGCAACGGCTCCGAAGCGGAATAGAGGCTTACTTGGAGGGTCATTTTCTGCGATTAGGGAACACGTACAAATTAACACAAGTGTGCATTGCGAAATAATTTTCAATATTGTTTTCGACATATCCGGGAAGTTTTTGCAAATAGCTTGTATTAAAATTGGGCTACTTCTAAGTTTTAAAGATGAAATTATTCTCACTCATATTTATCTTCTCAGCAACCTTAGTAATAGCCTTTTCACTTCCCACCTTAGCTGATGAAAAGAAGAAAAGTGAGTTTCTCGAAGATGAAAAAAATGAGAAGTGGATTCAGCTCTTCAACGGCAAGGACCTGACTGGTTGGACGCCCAAGATTCGCTACGAAAAGCTTGGAGAAGACAAGCGCAACACATTCTTGGTCGCTGACGGAGTCATCAAGGTCAATTACAAAAAATACGATGAGTTTAATCAGACCTTTGGACACCTCTTTTACAAGACTTCGTACTCCAGTTATCGTCTTCGTGTGGAATATCGGTTCCTAGGGGAACAGTTGAAGGGCGGTCCTGGATGGGCGTATCGTAACAGTGGCCTCATGCTACACGGGCAAGATCCCAAAACGATGAAGATCGATCAAGATTTCCCAAATTCGATCGAGGTACAATTGCTCGGTGGTAAGGGTGAGGGGAAACGCTCAACTCTTAACCTTTGCACACCCGGCACGGACGTTATTATGAATGAGAAGCCGCTCAAAAGGCACTGTATAAATTCCAAATCAAAAACTTACCATGGTGACCAGTGGGTGACTGCAGAGGTGATTGTGGACGGATCAAAAAGCTTCAAACACATCGTTGAAGGAAAAGTAGTTCTTGAGTATCAACATCCCCATTTAGACGATGGAACGAAGCTCGAAAGCGGAACGATCTCTTTGCAGAGCGAGAGTCATTCCTGCGAATTTCGCAAGGTAGAGTTACTGCCTCTAGATTAGGAGCGTTGATTACTACTCACTTCAACTCCCTGATATGATTGCCGTAATCCAATTTAGATACCTCTTTAAATAAAGAGGTATGATTTATTTTATTAATTCATTAAGGCTTTTTTGGTGATCAAATATACGCTTGATTTCCTTTGATGAGAGGGCTCGGTTGAAGCAGGCAAGTTCATCAAACAAACCCATATAATTTAAACCAATAAGAATACGGTGAGGTTTGCCTGTCCATGAGAATTTTTGATTCCATTCGGTAATAATTCCTTCATTTTTTCCATTGAGATAGAGGGTCGCCACACCATCTTTTTTTCCAGTGTTAAAATTTTCCCAGGTGAAGGCAACATGAGTCCATTTGTCGCTACTGAATGGATTAGATTTGGCTGGGACTAATGGCCTTTGTGGTTCCGGGATATCCTTATTTTCAGGATTCCAGACCGATTTGTCAGCGAATGCTCCGAGCCGGAAGGACCGAGGATTTCCATCCTTGGCGAAGTCCACGAAAAACGAAGCGTCGTTCCAGGTGTTGGGTGTAATTTGAATCGGATCAACATAACCGGGATCTAGTCCATTGATTGGATCAACTTTCAGCCAAAACGAAACGCTACCGCTCCAGTTTTTTTCTGCAAAATGAAAATTCTTGGCACCATCATATAGCAACCACTTGGCATTGCGTTTAGTGAATAATAGAGCATCACCCGAAAGCCCCTTACCCTTAACCATACGTGACATTCCTTCGGTTTTATTGCCAAGTTTAGGCTCTTTGTTAATGAGAGTGAAAAGATGCTTGTCACCGCGACTAATATCAGCATCGGTCCCACCATCAAAGGATGCATAAAATGTTAGCGCTGTCTTAAGAGACAAGTCTTCCGATTGACCCGTGGTCATTAAAATAGTGAATAGTAATCCAGGGACCAACCGAAATAATGAGATGAGGATATTATTATTTTTCATTCTAAAGAGAAATTGAATTTATTGATTGTGATTAGAATCCTTTTGATCTGTCAAACTCTCGATGAATTTTAATTCTTGGAGCTATTTGAAGCGGTCTTCATTTGCGGCATTTTTGCATCTACTTCCTTGCGCCAGTCGTGAAGCATCTTCAAAAGTTTCTTAGTCATTTCCGGTTTTGACTTAGAAAGATCGTTCTGTTCGCCAAGATCGTTTTGCAGGTCGAACAATTGGACGGTTCCGTTTTCAAAGTATTCCAGAAGTTTATAGTTACCCAAGCGAATCGCTCCGCCCGGGCTCTGATATCCGTGATTACTGTAGTGAGGGAAGTGCCAGTAAATTGCTCCACGTTCATGCTCTTTACCCTTAAGAGCAGGCACAAAACTTTTTCCGTCTACATGTTGCTTGGGCAAGAGAGGCAGGCCTAGCATTCTCAGAAGGGTCGGGTAGTAATCGGTTCCGGTAACTACTGCATGGGACATGGTATTGGCTTTGGTTTGTCCTGGCCAGTGAACAATCAAGGGCACACGCACACCACCTTCATAGTTCCATCCCTTAGCACCTCTTAAGGGAAGATTGGATGAAGCGAAGCGACTATTAAGCTGTTTTCTAGGATGATTGATTCCTCGATACTGGTTCGAAGCGGACATGCCGCCGTTGTCGGCTGTGAAGATGACTATGGTGTTTTCAGCTAATCCGAGTTCATCAAGTTTGGCCCGAATCTTTCCCAGACTTTCATCCGTGGCTTCAAGCATTCCGGCAAACTCGACATTGTCCTGCTTTTGCTTTACCCACCACACACGCTTGTCTTGGTGTATCTCCAAGGAGTCCTTTACTTGAAGCTTCTTAAGGTCGTCCTTGGAAATCGCAGGACCATCCGGATTGGGTTCCAGAATATATTCTGGCCCTTTTTGCTTTGGCATTCTTACAAGTTTCTTTTGATATTTTTCAACTAGGTCCTTTCGACCTTGAATCGGATCGTGAACTGCAAAGTGCTCGAGATGGACAAAGAAAGGTCGGTCCTTGTTTCGTTCAATGAAGTCGATCGCGGCATCAGTAAGTTTATCTGTATAGTAATCTCCCTTTTTAGCAGGAAGAGTTTTCTCGTATTGCTTTGAGAATGGATAGTAATAGGAGCGTACCCAGCCGGTAATGGCTTCATCGAATCCGTAGGTCTTGGGATCTTTACGCAGATGCGCCTTTCCATAGTTTGCAGTAGCGTATCCGTGTCGCTTCAACGTTTCTGCCAAAGTGATTTCTTCGTCAGGCAGTGACATTAGTTTTTTGGCACTATGGAGCTTCTCAAAATTCCGTTCGGGGCGACCACCTAACCATTCAGTCAAATCGGTGCGCGCGGGATATTTTCCAGTCAGAATGCTCGCCCTGCTAGGGGAACAGACATGACAGGTCGCGTAGGCGTTATCGAACCGAACCCCTTGCTTGGCCAATCGATCGATGTTTGGTGTTTCGTGGAATGTACTACCATAGCAACCCACATCGCTCCATCCGAGATCATCGACTAAGAAAAAGACGATATTGGGTTTCCGATTATTCTCTTCGCCTAAGGTAACGTTACCAGAAAACGAAGCTAGCAGAATCGATGTGATTATAAGCGTTGAAATTTTCATTGTTTGTCTGTGATTTGGCGTCCATAGATACACTGCAGGCACCATCGTGCATTGTTTAGTTTAAATAGATTCAAAACAAGGCTCAGTAGTGGTTATCACATCAATGATATCATCAGCCAAATTGAAACGGTAATGGTGCACCGGATCATCAATCAGATGTTTGATCAAACTATTTTGCTGCAGATACTCCAGATATTCCGAACCTGTATGTTGACAAAGATTTTGACCGGCCACTTCCTCCATTTTACCTGAGGCTGGATGTGCATAAGATTCATCGGTAACCTGATGGGCCAAAATGTTTGAAAAAACTACCCGCACACGTCGACTTTGATCAGTCACCTCTATTGGGCTGGCATCAGGAACTGTTCCTTCTCCATCAATGGAAACATTTTCGGAAACAGAAGATACACACCCTTCAATCATCTCGACAACCAAACGAGCTCCCACATAATCCAATCGTTCTAAAAACCACCATTCTGATTGAGCGAGTATATTTTTCATTATCCATCTGCATTTTGGCCATTCAGTGTGAATGGGTGCTGTATGTTATAACCACTATTTTAGTTTGGTTATATAAGCATAAAAAGCTCCCATCGGGGTGCCGGAGGCATCAGTAAACTTTGCCCACAGTTCATCTCTACCCTCCTTAAGTTTAATTTTAAAGGTGATCCCTTCATCGCTTTCCTTGACCGGAAGAACTAGTTGTTTACCCCCTAATTTCAGGTGAGCCTTGACGGCTGCAAATGGTTTTCCTGCTGCTGCTCTGAAAGGTTTTACACCAGGCACATCGGCTCCCGATTCGAGTTCTGCGATGATAGCCTTACCTGCTTCTTTTGGCCAGCGCCTCAGTTCCACAGTATAATCTCCAGCACTTTTGATATCTACAGCCCAAAAGCCTGTATTTGAAGGTTTTTTCTCGGCATTGCGAATGTGACGTTGATTCCATGGCGTGCTTCCATCAGCTATCCAGTCGTGGCAGGTCAATGTTACTGGGTTTGCTAAGGGGGCATCAGCTCCGAGGTATATGGCAGTTGGTTTGCCGAAGGTCGGGACGATTTCTTTCCACCACGCATCATAAAACTTTGTGAGGCGCGCTACTACTTTAGGGTTTGCGTTGGCGATGTTTTTCTTCTGTCCTGGATCAGCATTAATATCATAAAGTTCTTTCCCGTTTACGAGTCGCCATTGGTCAGTCATTACTGAACTTTTACGCCACTTAATCGGGTCACGGACTCTCTGTGAGTCTGTAACAAGGATACGGTCTGGCCATTTTTTAACGGCTCCATCAATGAGTGGTCGAATATTCATACCGTCAAACTTAACACCTTTAGGAGCTTGAACTTTACAGTAATCAATGAGTGTTGGAACAACATCTACGTAAGAGGTGATTGTGTCTACGTCCCGTCCCTTATTGAGACCTCCCTTTGGCCAATGCATGAAGAAAGGAACACGGTGCCCACCGTCATATTCACTTCCTTTGCGACCACGCATTCCATTATTGTGAATATTTGCCCCGCTTGATGTGCCGTTATCAGTCGTGAAGATGAAAATGGTATTTTCTGCGAGGCCTTCATTTTTAAGAAAAGCCCTCATTGACCCAACGTTTTCATCAATGTTGGCGATCATCCCAAGAAAGTTACCGACATTAACTCCCTGCTTAAGATAGGGTTTACTGAACTTTTCAGGTGAATGCATTGGTCCGTGCGGGGCATTGGTGCAGAGGTACACAAGGAATGGTTTTTCGCTTTTCTTTACTTTACGAATGAAACGCTTGGCATAATCAAAATATACATCGGTACAGAATCCCTTTACCGGAACCGCTTTACCGTTATGGAAATAGGAACCGTCAAAGTATGCGTTGTCCCAGTAGTCTGGGGTCTGCCCCACACCACCACCACCGTGCCTTAGCACTTCTTGGAAGCCCCTGTCTTCAGGTCTGTAAGGATAGTTGTCACCTAGGTGCCACTTTCCGAACATGCCCGTGTGGTAACCACTGTCACCAAAGATCTTACCGATTGTTACTTCATTATGACGAAGCATAGAACGGCCCATGATCGTGTGCCAGACACCGGTACGGTTCGTCCAATGACCGGTAATTAGTGCGGCTCGGGTCGGTGAGCATGTAGGTGCTACATGGTAATCGGTGAGTCTAACGGATTCGCCGTGCAGTCGATCCAAGTTAGGTGTCTTAAGGATCGGATTTCCATGACACGAAAGGTCTCCGTAACCCTGATCATCAGTCAGAACGATAA
The DNA here is from genome assembly GCA_902591645.1 of uncultured Verrucomicrobiota bacterium. The sequence goes on from CACJBM010000003.1 coordinate 73,920, forward strand.
CAACATTAGGCTGGTCAGCTCCGAGGCTTGGGAAAATTGCCAGAAACAGAGAAAAGAGGGCGAGTAAATAAAGTTTTGTTGCTGAAGATTTCATAAATGACCCTGAAGATAGGCCAAAAATGGTATTTCGCACGTTCCTTAGATTTTATCCATTAACCTGAGGTAATTCTCTGGAAAAACAGGGTTTTGTTAGGTTTAATTATGATTTATCATTCGTACCTATGCACGAACGTAAAGTCATTGAGATAGGATGTGGAGAATGGGGATTCCGCAATTTACCGATGCGCGAGCATTTTGAAATTGCCCGGGACTTTGGTTTTAAGTGGCTTGAGTTTGGAATTGGCGGGGATCAGACTGGCCGGCTTTCTGAGTTTCCAGAACCAGATGAAATAGCGGAGTTCAAGGCTCTGAATGAGGAATTTGGTATAGCGACTCCGTTCTGTTGCATAGAGAACGATTTTACCCTTGCTGATGAAAATGATCACTTGGAGGTGCTGGAGAAGTCCAAGAAACAGATTCAGGCTGCTGCAGATTGTGGTGCCAAGCAGGTTCGACTATTTGCTGGATTTACAGCTGTTGAGAAAGTTAGTTCGGAGATCTGGGACCGGATGATAAAGGCTTTCTGGGATGCTGACCAATTGTGCGAGGGGCTAGGATTGACTATCGCTATTGAGACTCATGGAGGAATCACTTTTGATGAGGATGAATCCGCTCATCATTTTAACTCAGTCTCTACCGATCCTGAGTCTCTGACCCGGCTAATAGAACAGTTACCACCGAGAGTCGGATTTAATTATGATCCGGGCAACATAAAAGCGGTCCGTCCCGAAGACAAAAGTTGCTGCTTAGAGCTCATTAATGATCGTATTAATTATTGTCACCTGAAGGACTGGACAAGGAAAGGTGAAGGATGGGTAGCGGTTGCCATTGGTGATGATGATCTGAATTATGGGCCACTATTCGAGAACATGAAGTATGACGGGGTATGCCTGATCGAATATGAACCACTTCACGATTCCAGAGACGGGATCCGCCGCAGCCTAGATTATTTACAACGAATAGAGGAGGGAAGCCAAGTTCTGAAGTTCCAAAGATGAGGAATCGAACCGTCATTCTTGGGGCGATCTTATGCCCTATCCTATTTATAGCTTTCCAGCCTAATGTTGAAGCTGAGGAAAAGTTCAATGTTTCCGAAGAGGACAGAAACTACTGGGCATTTCAGCCCGTGAACACGACTAACCATAAGAATTCTTCAATTGATTCGATAGTTGATGAGGCAATCAAGACTAATGGATTGGTTCAGAACAGTTCTGCTGACCGGAAGGTTCTTATCAGAAGGGCTTACTTTGACTTAATTGGCCTGGCACCAACATATCAGGAAATTAAAGCATTTGAAGCGGACCCTTCTAGTACAGAAAAAGCACTATCATCTTTAGTTGATAAATTATTAGCCATGCCCGAATACGGAGAACGTTGGGGACGTCACTGGCTGGATGTGGTCCGATACGCTCAAACCAATGGCTATGAGAGGGATGACGAAAAACCAAATGCCTGGAGGTATCGTGATTACGTTATTAAAGCATTTAACACGGACAAGCCTTATGACCGGTTCGTTCTTGAGCAGCTGGCAGGAGACGAGCTCATACTTGAAGCTTTTAATAAGGATAAGCCATTCGTGGAAGGTGGGGACGAGGGGCTCATAGCTACTGGCTTTTATAGACTCGGTGTCTGGGACGATGAACCTGATGACAAGAAGGCGGCAGAATATGATGGCCTTGATGATATATTGCGAACGACAACAGAAACTTTCCTTGGACTGACTACTGGTTGTGCGCGGTGCCATGACCACATGTTTGATCCGATATCACAGAAAGATTATTATTCGATGCTGGCATATTTCAGGAATGTCAGAAACTATGCAAAACCCAGTGACAAGGGAATTATTCTGAGAGCCATCAACGGAGGCAAAGCTCTGAGTGTTAGTGAGCACGGGAAGGAAGCGCCTGAGACTCATGTGTTAATTCGTGGTGATGCATCTAAGCCTGGCCTCAAAGTTAAACCCATGATACCTAGTATCTTTTCTGCCATTGGGCCTGAACCGGAACCAACTGAAAATAGTTCAGGACGGCGCTTGGCCCTTGCTAAATGGATCACAGAGCCTTCCAATCCACTGACGTCTAGGGTCATGGTAAACCGCATTTGGCAGTATCATTTTGGAAAGGGTATTGTGGGAAGCCCAAATGATTTTGGGCGCGCAGGTGAGCCCATATCAAATCTTGAACTTTTGGACTGGCTAGCTACTGAATTTGTCCAAAGTGGATGGTCCATTAAACATATGCACCGAGTCATTATGAATACTAGGGCTTACCGAAGATCTTCGGATCCTAATGGTGATAATGAAGCGAAGGATCCAGGTAACGTGCATCACTGGAAAATGAATCTTAGGCGTTTGGAGGCTGAAACGATCAGGGACCGTATTCTCCAGATGAGTGGCCAGCTCAATCAAAAACGAGAAGGCCCCAGTTTCTATCCTGCATTGAATGGTGAGGTAGTAGCGGGCGCGTCAAAACCTGGTCGCGGTTGGCGTTGGTCAAATGAGGAGGATCAGAAACGGAGGAGCGTCTATGCCTTTGTCAAGAGGACCATGGTATATCCTTTCTTCGAACTTTTTGATTATGCAAATACTGAGGGCTCTCTGGGGACCCGGCCGCAAACGACTGTTGCTCCGCAGGCCTTACTGATGCTGAACAGTGAACTCATTGCTGAAAGTGCCACCCTCATTGCAAAACGTGCTATTGCCAGTAAAGATCCTGTCGGTGAAGCTTTTCGTATTGTATTGGGTCGGGATCCGATTACTGCGGAGCGGAGCATGGCGAAAAGTTTTTTAAGTAATCAGCAGGAAAAACAAAAGCCATTGAAGGGACAAATACGATTTATCCCAGACTATTCGTCGGCATATTTCAATGAGTATCATAAGATTCTACCCGCCAAGCAATTTCTAAAAGGGCCTGCTTTTGGGTGGGATTATTTTAAAGGAAAATGGACAGGAGGCTATGAGGGGATACTCAGGGCCGAGCGTGACTGGCCTGCTTTTGCTTTGTTTCAAATGGACTCTGCAGACTTTAAGATCAGTGGACAAATGCATTTAGATGATATTACGGAAAGGGTATCAATTTTACTGAGGGCCCGTCCAAGGGGCGATGAGTTTGATGGTTATGCGGCAATAATTGATGCCGTTTCCAATGAGATTATCTTAAAACGTTACCGGAAAGGTAAATCTGAAATTCTTGTAAAGGCATCTGCCGGTGACTTGAGAAGAGGCTTCTTGGATTTCACAGTAGAACTGATTGAAAATAGGATTGGGTTTAAGATTTTTGGTCCAGTAGGATTTGATGCCGTAAATATTTATACAAAAGATGAAAAAGCGATCACAGGTCAGGGCCGCTTTGGTGTCAGTTCGTGGGGAGGGAATGTGACGTTTGATAGGCTTTCGTTTGAACATAAAGGGAAAAAATATCCCATCATTCGAATAGATCATTCGGATTCTGATTTGATCAACAATGACAAAAAAATTGTACTTAAGGAAGATCCAAAAATTATTCAAAGAAGAGCAATGGCGGAATTTTGTTCGCTTTTATTGAACCTCAATGAATTTGTTTATGTTGATTAAGGATAAAGAATTTGAAAAAGGCACTTTAATGAGAAAAATCACATCACATCTGGAAGAGCATAGCCGAAGAAAATTTCTTAAATCTTTTGGGAATTCGATGGCCGGCCTTTCTCTGTCGGGAATTTTTTCTGGTCACCAAGTCTTTGGTGCGGCTCCGGCAAGTTCTCTCATTAATCCCATGGCACCAAAGCCTCAGGACTTCGCCGCCAAAGCCAAAGCATGTATTTTTCTTTATATGTATGGGGGACCTTCACAAATGGACCTCTTTGATTATAAGCCGGAATTACAAAAGAATGATGGTAAAGAAGTCAATATGGAGATTAGACGTGGGGACCTGCGCAAATCCAAACTCCTGGCATCAAAGAGGAAATTTAATCAGTATGGTGATTCGGGCCAGTGGTGTTCAGATGCTATTCCTAACATAGCGAAGCACATGGATAAACTTGCTGTTATCAAGTCGCTTTATATGGATTCCTTTGCTCATGGTTCTGCTAATCTGCAAATGAACTGTGGCCGGATATTGCAGGGTCACCCCTCCTTAGGTGCGTGGGTAGCTCATGGGCTGGGCACAACGAATCCTAATCTCCCAGGCTTTGTCGTCATGCTTGATGCCCGGGGCGGACCAATTCCTGGAGCAGCAAATTGGGCAAGTGGCTATATGCCGGCAGCTTATCAGGGGACCATTTTAAGGTCCAAAGGCAATCCAATACTGAATCTTAACCCTCGTTCAATGATTACCCATTCCATGCAGGGAGATAAGATAAACGCCATCAATGCTTTCAATAAAATGCACCTTAACGGTAAGGAGTCATATTCTGAACTGAGTGCCCGTATCGCCAGTTATGATCTTGCCTATCAGTTGCATACGTCTGCTCCGGAAGCTCTTGATATTTCCTCTGAAGATGAGAAAACAAAACGTCTCTATGGGCTTCATATGGGCAAGGGTGAGCATAACTTGTCAATTCCGACCTCACATTTTGGTCGTCAGTGCCTGATCGCACGTCGTTTAGTTGAAAAGGGAGTTCGCTTTGTTCAGCTTTATTCTGGGGGAGGACATCAGCAACAGAACTGGGACGCTCATAATGGTGCTGAAGAAAATCTTAGCATTCATTGCCCCGAAATTGATGTCCCGATTTCCGGGCTACTTGAGGACCTTGACCGACGCGGGATGCTTGAAGAAACTCTCGTTGTGTGGGGAGGAGAATTCGGTCGTCAGCCCGTTTCTCAGGGAAATAACGGCGGTCGAGACCATAACCCGAAAGGATTCAGTTACTTTCTTGCCGGGGGTGGCGTTAAGGCAGGGACAAGTTACGGAGAAACGGATCCACTGGGCCATGAGGCCGCAGTGAATAAGCACCACGTTCGTGACCTCCATGCAACGATCCTGCATCTCATGGGTTTAGATCATGAAACACTCACCTATCATTACGGTGGATTGGATCAGAGGCTGACAGGAGTCGTGCCTGCTGAGGTAATACGTGGGGTCCTAGCCTAGTCTAGGATAGGACCTGAATTTTTTTCTTTGTCTTATTCGGAAGTGTCTATTTGAAGACCACCGGTCCATTTCAATGCCAAGTTGAATATGAGGGCGAAAATAGCTGTAAAGATCCAAGTTATAATTCCCGCAATTGGAGGTCCAATAATAAGCGCCCCTATTCCACCGCCCATAAGTCCACCAAGTTCAGAGCCCCCTGCTCCTAACATTCCTCCAAGGACGCCACCTAATACCATTCCTAATAAAATTAAAATAAAGTACATTATGGTAGTTGCTAATGCGCTAACATTTGCCCATCCGATGGTGTTAATTTTTTGTATTGTCATAGGATTTTAATGTAATAACATATTTAATATCAGCCAATTATAAATCTCAGTGAAATTTATAATTTCCTTACAATACGATAAAACTCTATTATTTAAGCGGGAAAAGGGAGCATTATTTTTATGGACTAGGCTTACTTTCCAAATAATACGCAGATCGGTCCAGGAACACTGATGATATTGCGGGTCGGAAAGCTGAGCTCTCCCGTGCTCTGATCAATCTTATGGACAGCAATTGTATTGGAATGGGCTCCTGCCGCAAATATCCATTTTGATGAGGGGTCAATATTGATGTTGCGTGGCCAAGCTCCCCGGATCGACTCCACTTCGGTGACTGTTAATTTTCCTGTCGAAGGCTCCGCTTTATAGCATGTGATGCTGTCATTACCACGGTTCGAGGACCATACAAATTTACCATTAGGATGGACAAGAATTTCAGCGGCTGAGTTAAAGGTTTCCTTTGCCTTTACTTCATCGGATAAGGAAGGAGTCGTAGTTAGTCTTTTTGCTTTTCCCGTGCCCTTATCATAAGCGAAAGTTGTGACCGAGAGAGAAAGTTCATTGAGCAGATAAATGAATTTTCCATCGGCAGAAAAACGCATGTGTCGTGGACCGCCTCCTGGCACGCTGGCCGCGAGCGCATGTTTAGTGATGGAATTTTGATCAGCGCTGACTTTGTAGATGTGGATATTATCTGTTCCAAGGTCAGGAACGAATGCGTATTGACCGTCCGGTGAAAAGCCACACCAGTGAGGATGCGGAGAATTTTGCCGATTACCTACTACTTTTGAGCCTCCATCATGATCTATCACGACAGATTGACCCAGTTCTCCATTTTTATTTAAAGGAAAAAGTGCTGTGGACCCACCACCGTACTGGGCAGTTAATAGGAACTTCCCCGAAGGATGCACCGCGACATGTGTTCCTCCTCCGTCCCTGACTAACGAAGTAGTGAACTTTTCTAAAGTGCCGTCTTCTTTCACATGAAACCCTGCCACGCCGGGACCCCCATCAATGCCGGCCACTGCGTAAATTTTTGTTCCGTCAGGATGCCAGGCAAGGAAACCTGGCCCGTTGATTTCAGCGGCCACAGATGCTTGAGATAATTTGCCGCTCTCGGTATCAAACTTAGACATGTAAATGCCCTTTGATCCGCGGCCGCCTGTCCCGAAATAGACATCAATTTTTTCAGCATGTAGCGGTGTTTCAAGGAACAGAATAATAGATAGTAGGAATAGTAATCTTTTCATGATGATTTTTATTTCAGGAGTGGTTTAACTTTGGATTCCAGTAATTGAAGGTCAAGTTGACTGTTTTTCTTAGGGTAGGAATTTTTCAGTAAGTACCAGTTCTCGGTGAAAGATGCTTTCTGCCCTGGCTTCATTGTTTCCATTGGGCCGATAGGCTCTAGTTCACAGGCCGGGACCCAGTCCTTTTTGGGGTACCAGATCGATAAGGTCAGTCCCGCTATTTCTCCATAGAGCCTTTTTGGGAAAGTTTTATATGTCTTCACAAAGGCCAAGTCATTTGGCATTTGATAAGCAAACCATCCTGCAAAACTATCAAATCCAAGTTTAGGCTCGGTTGGGGGCCCGAGGATTTCTATAAAGTTACCCCGTTTGCGAATCATGGGGTCTTCAGGAAGAATCAGCATTTTATCCCTGCCTCGCATCATGATATAACCTTTTGGAAATCTTTGGTGTTCAGGCGAAAGAGGCACTACTCCGATCCCACCATGAATTGCGAACATTCGGCCCCAGTGACACCATCGTTGGGTCTTTTGAGAAATATTTTCCATGGTCTGGGTGCATACAAGATGGGAAGAATCATCAGCAAGAACGAAATCCCTAATTAATCGTATGCCAGCGTCTGAAGCTTCCTTGCTAATGAGTCTGGCCTTCCGGGGTCCAGTAATTTTAGCTTCCCATACCCCTGACCATAACTCTGATCTTTTAGGGATCAGATATTCGGGACCTATATCAAATCGGCCGGCAGAGGATGGTTTTTTATTACCGTTCGGAGTCCATTCAGATTCATCAGGGCCAATGAATAATGATTCTTTACCATCCTGACTATAACTTAGTACTCGTCCGCCGACATGATGACCCAATATTGCAACAGTTCCTACCGAATTACGCAGTTCTATGCAGTCAGGATAATTAAGGAATTTTATTTTGCGAGCCCCTGGTTCTGCTTGGGATCCTAGAATTTGAATTAAGAGGCAACTTAAAATGAGAATGTATCGTGCTAGCATTATTTAAATGAATTCAAATTATATTAAGGGTTAACTAAGCAAAATCCGCTCAGTTAAATAAGTTAAGCTGAGGAGCCTGAGATTCCGGAAGTTTTTTTGGAGCCTTTTTCTTGGTAACTTTTTTCGCAGGTCTTTTTTTGCTTTTTTCTTCTTCGGGTCTGGCACTTGTTTTTTCCAGGTGAGCTAAAATACTTTTGGACCTTTCAATAATATCCGCGGGAAGACCCGCAAGCCTAGCTACCTGTATTCCATAGCTACGATCGGCACTACCTTCGACAATTTTTCTCAGGAAAATGATTTTGTCATTATGTTCTCGGACAGCAACATTAGCGTTGCCGACACCTTTTCGGCTTTCAGATAGCGCGGTGAGTTCGTGATAATGAGTAGCAAATAGTGTTCTACAGCCAATTTTGTCATGTAGATGTTCAGCTACTGCCCATGCAATACTCAGACCATCAAACGTTGCAGTTCCACGTCCAATTTCATCAAGTATTACCAGTGAGCTTTCTGTAGCATTATTTAGAATGAGGGCCGTTTCATTCATTTCGACCATGAAAGTGGATTGACCTCGTGCCAGATCATCGCTTGCGCCTACTCTGGTAAATATTCGATCAACTAGTCCAATTTCGGCACTCTTTGCTGGAACGAAGCTTCCGATTTGCGCCATTAAGGTCAATAAAGCAACTTGTCGAATATAAGTCGATTTTCCTGCCATGTTGGGGCCGGTAAGAATGATCAGGCGAGTTCCATCTGCATTAAGTTCCGCGTCATTAGGGACAAATTTTTCATCGACTGTGCTTTGATCTAGGACTGGATGTCTTCCTTCTACGATCTTTAATTTTTTTCCATTGCTTATTATTGGGCGGCAATAGGCAAATAGGCGTGCTGTTTCGGACAGGCTTACCAACACATCAATTTCAGCAAGAGCATCAGCCGTGTCCTGCAACTCATCAAGGCTCTCAAGAGTTTTGTCGCGCACTTTAATAAATTCATCATATTCAAGTTGCTTGGCTCTTTCGTCCGCTCCTAAAATTTTGTTTTCAACTTCTTTCAGTGCAGGAGTGATAAAACGTTCTGCATTTGCAGTAGTTTGTTTACGAGTGTAATCCTCGGGAACATTTGAAAGATTAGCTTTGGTTATTTCAATGAAGTACCCAAAAACATTATTGTATTTAACTTTGAGAGACTTGATGCCGGTCCTTTCCGCTTCTTCATTTTGAAGTTGAGCTATCCATTGTTTACCCTCAGTGGATGCTCCCCTTAGTTCATCGAGTTGTTCATTGTAACCGTCACGAAACATGCCACCATCTTTGAGGGTTGCCGGCGGTTCATCTGCGATTGCGCTTTCAAGTAATTCAATTAATTCTTTAAATTCTCGCATTCTGATTATGAGCTCGGAGGCAAGTGAACCGCCATCCAAAGCTGTTAAATGATCTTTTGCTTCGGGAATAGCGAGAATTGATTTTGCTAGTGCCTGCAGATCTCTTGCATTGCCTGATCCTCCACTCAATCTACCTACTGTTCGCTCAATGTCCCTGACTTCAGATAGGGAATCGCGAATTTTGGAAAGTTGAAAAGGGGAAGAAACGAGCGATTCAATCAGGTCATGCCTGGAAGTTATGGTATTCTCGTCGCGGAGTGGGTTCAGAATCCAGGCCCTTAATTTTCTAGCACCCATAGGTGTTTTGGTCCTGTCCAGCGACCCTAAGAGAGTGTGCTGACGGCCGATCCGATGTTCTACCAGATCAAGGTTGCGGGCGCTTGAAGCATCAATCAGAACATGAGCATTTGGTTGGTAAACCGATAAGTTCCTGATGTGGTTGACATTACGGCGCAGAGTCGTTGTTACATAATGATATACTCCACCAGCAGCTGAGATTCCAGGTACCATCCCTGCACAACCAAAACCATCCAAGGAATGGGTGCCAAAATGCTCAAGCAATCCTTCTTCAGCTTCATCTATCAAAAATGAATAACTTTCGTAGTGAATAGCATTTTCATCGATATGTCCGAATTGTTCATTCTGCTCGTCAGAATAAATAATTTCTGATGGGGAGAGCCTACTCAGTTCATCTTCGAGTTCTTCGATGACGGTAAATTCTGCTATTCTGAAATGTCCTGTCGTGAGGTCCAAGGCAGCGAGCCCGTAACGGCGATTGCTAAAGTAGATGCCCGCGAGAAAATTGTTGCGGTTTTGGTCCAAGAGGTTCAGGTCATTGACCGTTCCTGCACTAATGATTTGTGTAACTTCGCGTTTAACTATTTTACCAGGCTTGACCTCACCTACCTGTTCAGCAATAGCAACTCGCTTACCTGCTTTAACTAATTTTCCAATGTATGATTCTGCGGCATGGTGTGGAACTCCACACATGGACATACCGTTACGCTTAGTGAGGGCCACTCCTAGGAGTCCTGCAGCTTCCTTCGCATCATCCATAAACAATTCATAAAAGTCACCGAGTCGAAAAAACAATAGAGCGTCATCAGGAAGACTTTTCCTGATCGAGGTGTACTGTTTTAGCATTGGAGTCATATGACAGGAGGCCCAATAAAAAGGACCTTTTTATTGTAGGAACCGAGTCAGAAAATTGAAGCCAGAAAGTAAAAAAGCGGAGAGCGAGCTAAAATAGAGGCCTTTCCAATTTCTATTTGGCTTTTGATGTTTTGACCTCTGCTTTTCTCAGCACTGTGGATTTGCCATTCCCATCATTAAGACAGATATAGCCCGGGCGAACCGTTGAAAGGATCCGAGCGGGGTTCTTTTTGGTGCCCTTGGGCCCATCAATTATTTCAATCTTATCTTTGTCTTCGGTGTTGATCTGATCTTTTTCCTGAGGAGAAAATAATTCCACATTGTGACTGGAAAGAACGGCCAAGAGAGAATTATGGATTTCTTCTAATGAACTGATGAGATGCGGCTCCCCCTTTTTATTTGTAGATGAAATTATCTTTTCTAAGTGATCAATTTGTTCAATGACGGATACTCCGAAAAGATGAACGGTTCCCCATTCAGGCGTTACTGCCTTTGAGAGTGTTTTCTTTTTATCTTTGAGACTCTCAACCTCATCCTCTACAAGATCTTTATCTTTTTGCGACTGCTGAAGTTGACCCTGAACCTTTTTTAATTTGGTTTGCAATGAACCGAGCTCACCTGTCCGGGCATCCAGTTTTTCTATTTCACTACGTACTGTGTGATATTTTTGTGCCTTAACCTCATAGTCATTGGTTTCTTCTTTGAGACGGCTAGAGAGTTTTTCTAATTTTTCAATTTCAGCCTCTAGAGCAGAAGCTTTTTCTTGCCGCTCTTTTAGTTCGGAGCTGATTATTTCATGTTGGTTACGAACGTCATTCAAGCGCCGCGATTCTGTCGCAAGGTTGCGGATGTCATTTTGAAGTCTTTGAAACTCACGTTTGGTTTCTTCCAACGAAACTCGTTCTTTGCGTTCTTTGAGTTTTATTTCACTATATTCTTCAAGTACCTGATCGAGTTTTGATTCCGCATTTTCAAATTCTGCATTGTGTTTTTCAATGCGCTCTTTTTCTTTATTTAGATCGATTACCTCTGAGGCAATTTCATCACGTTCGATTTTCCTTTCTCTGAGGTCTTTTACTTGTGAATCGAGTTGGTTTTCTTCCTCACGGTAATT